>NZ_CP086239.1:1832307-2137692 GCF_026650985.1 Clostridium estertheticum | reverse complement strand
AAATAATTGAACGATTTGAGCCACAACAGAAACTCCATCACCACTAATATTATCTATTCTATTAACATAAGGAGCAACAAAGGAAGCTCCAGCCACTGCTGCCATAAGAGCTTGCTGAGCTGTGAAAATTGCTGTAGCAGTTGTTTTTATACCCTTTTGTTTAAGTATTTTTATTGCTTTTATTCCTTCTGGTATAACAGGAATTTTAACATAAAGATTTCCACCAATTACACTATTTAAATACTCAGCTTCTTGGACCATTTTTTCAGCAGTTAGGCTAACGGCTTGCACATGAAGCATTGACTCAGCGCCTATAATTTTTCTTATACCTTTTAAAATATCTAAAAAACTTTTGTTTTCTTTAGAAATGATTGTTGGATTAGTAGTAACTCCCGCCATAGGGTAGAAGTTGTAAGCCTTTTCTATAGCCTCTAAATTTGCAGTATCTATTATATATAACATATACATTTCTCCTTTATTTTATAATTTGATTTTAAATTCAATTAAGCATTTTACGATTCCATCTTTTGATTCTGAAAACTTTAGTCCATAACTTTTAATTTTATCAGTACATAGTCTTATATCTCTACTATAATTACAAACCACCAACTACCACATTAAGACCACTATTTCTCATTTCATTTGCTATCTTTTCTATGGATTCGGGGGTAGGAATGTCTATATTATTAAGTTTATAATATAAATTTAACAATTTATATTATAAACTTCCATACTGATGAAAAGGTAAAAGGTGAATTTCAGTAAGATTTAAACTTTTAACAAAGGCAATTATCTCTTTTGTATTTTCATCATCTGTTGTATACCCTGGTATTAGAGGCACTCTAGGTATAACTTTTTTATGCATTTTCACCAAGGTTTTAATATTATTCTTTATTAGATTTATATCTGACCCCAGTATTAGTTTAGCTTTCTCTTTATTCATTATTTTAAGATCAAATAATATTAAATCTAAATAAGTTGCTAGTTCAATGAGATTTTGGGTACTACCTTGTCCACTAGTTTCAATTGCGGTATTTATACCTAGACTTTTCAGCTGCTTAAGTAACTCTATTGCAAAGGCGCTTTGGGATAAAACTTCACCACCTGAAAGGGTTACCCCTCCTTTAGAAGTACGGTAGAAAATCATATCCTTTTGAACCTCTGTAACAACTTCCTCTACGGTCATATATTTACCAAATTGAGTAATTGCACCTGTTGGGCATTCATCTACATCAAAGCTACAGTACTGGCAGTGGATGCATTTACTTTCCATTTTCACTGTTTGAGGCTGGAAGCTTATAGATTCAGGGTTACTACACCAAGGGCATTTAAGAGGACATCCCTTAAAAAATACAATTGTTCTAATTCCTGAGCCATCATGCAAAGAATATCTTTGAATATTTAGTATTAATGCTTTCATCTAATCACTTCCTATAAATTATGCTGGGTTCTTCTTATGATATCATCTTGAATTTCACGGCTTAGTTCTATAAAGAAAGCACTATAACCCGCTACTCGTATAACAAGGCCCTTATAATCATTTGGACTTGCCTGAGCGCTTTTCAAAGTTTCAACGGAAACCACGTTAAATTGTATATGCTGTATTTTTAGCTTCATAAAGGCATATAGAAAATCACATAATTTATGGATACCTTCATCGCCCTCTAGAGTTTTAGGACTAAACTTAACATTTAATAGACTTCCATTTGTTGTTAAGTAGTTATCTAACTTGCTTACACTTTTTAGTACTGCAGTAGGCCCAAGCACATCTCGACCAACCATAGGGGATAATCCGCCATCTGCAAGTTGTTCTCCGGATTTACGTCCATCAGGAGTAGCACCTACAGATTTTCCAAGGGGAATATGAGCTGATACTGTGTAAGAGCCAGGTACAAAGGTTCCACCTCTAGGCGTTATATGTTGCTCTACAGTTTTTGAGTAGTATCTAAGAATATCAGAACTAAGATTATCTACTTCATCATTATCATTTCCGAATTTATCATATTTATTAATCAAGCGAACCCTAAGTTTTTCATACTCTACGCCTTGAAAATTACTATCTAAAGCATCTACTAGCTCCTTTAAAGAAATTCTTTTCTCTTCGAATACAATCTTTTTTAGAGCATAAAGAGAATCGCTCAAATTTGCTATGCCAATACCTTGTACACCGGAAAAATTGTATTTTGCGCCACCATAGGTTACATCTTTTCCAGTCTCTAAGCAATTATCAATAAAACATGAAAGTAAGGGAATAGGTGCAAATTCTTTATGGGAAGTATCTACTATATTTGAGCCTTCTACCATAAGCTTCACATATTTATTAATATTTGATTTTATATTTTGAATTATTTCATCAAAGGTAATATTTTCATCGTTTTTATTTTCTCTTAATGAAATCTCCATTATCTTTAGCAAGTTAAAAAGTGCTATATCATGTAGGCCATAAGTTTTTCCAGGAAGTGAAAGTTCAACACAACCAACCACAGAATAATCCCTTGAATCCTCTAAACTAACACCTCTGTTTAAAAATCCTGGAACTATTACTTCATCGTTAAATATTTGAGGTATTCCTGTACCAAGTCTTATTGTTTCAGCAGTTTTCTTTAAAAAAGCTGGCTCTATAAGTTCATTTACACGTACACCCAAATTTGGTTGAGGAAGACGGATATCTTGATAGGTATCTAGGGCAAGATAGGATAAACTATTAATTGCAGAGCGGCCGCTTTGCGTAAGTCCTCCAAGGGTTATAGTATAACCAGTTGGGAAACCAGCAAAGTAGGTAGCACTATTACTACTTCTAATTAAAACTACATCATTAGTTTTAATCCATAAACAGGTTAAAGTTTCTCTTAGACTTTCCTTAGTTATTCCATTCTTAAAGTCATTTTCATAAAAATGGTACATATATTTATCAAAACCACCAAGAGACAAGGAACTAGCATTTGATTCATATTGTAGAATCACAGATAAAAACCATAATAGTTGACAAGCCTCATAAAAGTTTTCAGGTTTTTCTGAAGAAATTTTTGTTGAAATTCTAGCAATTTCTAAAAATTCAGCTTGTCTTATCTTGTTAGGTTCTCCATCAGCACTTAGTTTTGCAAGGGCCGCATATCTTAAAATATGTGTTTGAGAAGCTTTTAGTGTTATTATCGAAGCCTGATAGAAGTCGTTGCCTGGGTGTTCTTTAGATAGTAATAATGCTTCATTTACTATCTGACCTAAACCACTGTTTAATAATTTCTCGAAATTAGGAATTATATGTCCTTGACCTTTATCAGTTTGATTGAGTTTAAAAATATCTAAATCGGAAGGAACCCGAACTTCAGGAGTAAGTCTTTTGTTTATATAGTCTTTTAAGGATTTACCTACCCAATAAGGATAAAGAACTTCTCTATAAATCTTCTTATCATCATCTGATATAAAGAAGGGATCTTGCGGTCTACTTTCTAATGTATCAAGTTCATCATTAATCCAGTAGGGATCCATTTCAGGAGAAATGATCCCGCTCCTAGGTGTTGTTGTTCTATTACCAACTATAAGTTCTTCTTCCCTTATAGATATTTGAACATTGCCCAGTATGTGGGCGGTTGCTTTTGCCCGCCTAATAAGTGAACTTTGGCCTTCTGTTTCTTTATAGCTTTCGGTATATAGCAGGGCTCTTTCAAGGGATACTTCTCTTTTATTTTCAAAAAGTTGGTTTTTAAGTTTTTGAATTCTATCACTAGTCAAAGCGATACCTCCCTTTTATTTTTAAAATTGTTGCTTATTGTTTTATCTTAAAACGATTATTATTTATTATTATTGTGTATTGTTTGTTCTTATTGTATAATGGAATTAAGAAAAGTTCAATACTTACTTTAAAATTTAAAAAAATATTTAAGGCATAATATATGTGTACATTCTAAAGGGTAAGGTGGAGAGAATATGTTTGCAGAGGAAAGAGTAGAAAAGATTATTGAACTATTAAATGAAGATCAAAAGGTAGTTGTAAAGGAACTAAGTAAAAAGTTCCATGTAACGGAGGATTGCATAA
Source organism: Clostridium estertheticum (assembly GCF_026650985.1). Classification (GTDB taxonomy): domain Bacteria; phylum Bacillota; class Clostridia; order Clostridiales; family Clostridiaceae; genus Clostridium_AD; species Clostridium_AD estertheticum_C. Next base: position 2,133,656 of record NZ_CP086239.1, on the reverse strand, counting down.
GAAAAGATTTAAAAGCCTTAGAAAAACAAGGAATAATTAAAAGAACTTATGGAGGCGGAGTATTAAGTAGGAAGTCTGCTCCACATAATGATATTTTAAGTAGGAAGAATATTAATTTAGAGGAAAAATTAAAAATTGCAGAAAAGGCGTTTGAACTTATACAGCCAAGAGAAACAATTTTTTTGGATATATCATCCACAAATATACTAATTGCTGAGAAAATTGCAAAAGGCAATAAAAAACTATTAGTTATAACTAATATGATTGATATTTTTAGAACTTTTTCAAAATGTGATCATGTAGAAGTAATAGGGACTGGCGGAGTGTTTGACAAAGAATTAAATGGATTTGTAGGATCAACTGCTATTGAGAATATATCTAGGCACAAAGTAAATCGAGCCTTTATAGGTAGTTGTGGAGTGAATATGTTTGACAAAAGTATTACAACTTTTGATGTGGAAGATGGTAATACAAAAAAAGCTATTATTTGCTCAGGAAAAAAAGTTTATCTAGTGATGGAAAGTAAGAAATTTTATTATGATGGGACATATAAATTTGCAGATATATACGATATAGATGCAATTATTGTAGATGAAAAGCCAGATGAGAAAATTTGTAGAGAACTAGAAAAAATAAACGTAGACTTAATTTAAATTAGACAAGTCAAGAAAGATTATGAGTGAAGAGTTTAGAAAAAAACTTGAAAATGCTAAATGTGCTACAGTACAAACCCTGGGGCAAAAACAGTACCTATGTGATAAGTATTTTTAAAAGGATGCGTTTGATTATATTATAATAGATGAATTTCACCATGCAGCAGCAGGCAATTACTCAAATATATTAGATTATTTTACAATGTCAAATATCCTTTCTGTGACATTGCTCTAAATAATTCATCATGAGTTGTTATTATATTTTCAATTTCTGAACTATCCTTTGCCGTATTAATAGTTACTGCATTTATAAGGATATTCTTATTAGCATTGTATCTGCATAACCCTTATGTTCTGCTAATGCCCTGTGAGAATGGAAAATGTTCTTATATCAATAGGACGTAGGCAATAAATCAAAAAAGTTGCTCGCGTTATATTAAACGTGAGCAACTTTTTCTCCTGTTATATTGATTGGACCATAAAATAATATAAGTAAAGAATTTAATTAACATATAACAATTTACAATTAATTAAAACGTATATTATACATTCAGAATATCAATATACACTTAAAGTAATTAACACCATTGAAATCCCAGAGATTCTTATTATTCAACTTTTCTAAGGTTTTTAGATATTTCTATAATTCTACTATCATTATACGACACTTTCATACTTATACTATTTACATCTATTTGAGGTCTGTCAATTTTATCATCAATAATCGTTATATGTTCGGAATTACCTTTATATCCATCCAAAAGAGCATCACTGGTAGGGATAAGTTTTCCGTCTATCCTTACACCTAATTTTTTAACATCATTCTCAATTGCATCAAGCCTTTTGGTGTTTTCTTTAATCTCAGTTTTTATATCTTTAACCTCAGTTTTTATATCTTTAAACCCATTTTGCATTTCTGAATACATTTTGGTCATAAATTCAAACATTTTATCATCACTCATATTAGCACCTCGTTTTTATATTATATCATTCTAAATTGCAATTGAATATCTTTTTTTTAGATCAGTTATTTTCTATTAAGTCATCCATATTATTTATTTTATTGTTATTAGTTGTATTATTAATCTATCCTTTTAATAATAATTTTACTATTTGTTATAGTATGTAATTTTCTTATATAATTAGGAGACTTTCCTTCTGAAATGTCGTTAAATTTAAGTTAAAAATGCTATGAAATCTAATTAAATTTAAAAGATTTCATTCCATATTAGTGAGAAAGGGGTGTCTTTAAATCAACAAGTTACTATGATAAAATGTAGATAGTGCCATATTAGTAAATGATTTGGTATAGTGTATATTTGATTAAAAATATTATTTGTTGCTTAGTTATATAAAGGAGGCATTAGTGAAGTATGTTGGATAAAGTTGATATTGTTACTAAAGATATAATAACTAGTGATTCCATCCATTTTAAAGGGGCAATGCTAGATTATGATTCAAACTGCTCTACAGGGGATAAGGATTATTTATTACCTAAATTAGCGGCCTCATTAAAAAAAGCAAAGACTATAGATATGGCGGTAGGATTTTTAATGGAATCAGGAGTAAAATTGCTTATAAATGATTTAAAGCTGGTGGCGCAAAGTGGTGTACGGATAAGAATATTAACAGGGAATTATCTTAATATCACTCAGCCACAAGCTTTATATTTAGTAAAGGAAGCACTAGGGGATAAGGTAGATTTAAGGTTTTATAATATTAAGAATAAATCATTTCACCCTAAGTCATACATATTTGAATATGAAGGGGATGGAGATGTTTTTATAGGATCTTCTAATATGTCTAATTCTGCATTAACTAGTGGTATTGAATGGAATTATAGATTGAATAAAAATAAGAACTTAGAGGACTTTACACACTTTAAGAATGTTTTTGAAGACTTATTTTTAAATCATTCTATAATTATTGACGACGAGGAGCTTAGGCGTTATTCATCAGTATGGAAAAGGCCTAAAATCTTTAATACTTTAGAAAAGGTAGAAGATAACAAAGATGAATTTGGCCTAGTAATTCCGTTGTACGAGCCTAGAGGTGCGCAAATTGAAGCACTATATGAACTAAGGAAATGTAGAGAAGATGGCTTAGATAAAGGATTAGTTGTGGCTGCAACGGGCATAGGTAAAACATATCTTGCTGCTTTTGATTCGCTAGATTTTAATAGAATTCTATTTGTAGCTCATAGAGAAGAAATATTAAATCAAGCAGAGTTATCTTTTAAAAACATTAGGCCTAATATTAAAACTGGATTTTTTAATGGTGAAAATAAGGATAGGAATAAAGAAGTGTTGTTTGCTACAGTACAAACCCTGGGGCAAAAACAGTACCTATGCGATGAGTATTTTAAAAGGGATGCATTTGATTATATTATAATAGATGAATTCCACCATGCAGCAGCAGGTAATTATTCAAATATATTAGAATACTTCACTCCAAAGTTTCTTTTAGGACTTACTGCAACTCCAGAGAGATTGGATAACAAAGATGTATTTGCCCTTTGTGATTATAATATTGTATATGAAGTTAGATTAAAAGGTGCTATAGACAAGGGATGGCTAGTTCCTTTTAGATACTATGGAGTTTTTGATGAGACCGATTATACAAAGATATCTTTTAGAAATGGTAAGTATGATGAAACAGAACTAGAAAAAGCCTTAATGCTTAATAAACGTTCAAATTTAATCTTAAAACATTATGAAAAATATAATAGTAAAAGGGCTTTAGGTTTCTGCAGTAGTAGACGCCATGCCATATATATGAGCAAATATTTTAATGAAAATGGAATTAAAGCCTGCGCTGTAATGAGCGGTGAGCAAAATGAATTTTCTATGGATAGACATGGAGCGGTGGATAAACTTAAAACAGGAGAATTAAATATTATATTCTCTGTGGATATGTTTAATGAAGGTTTAGATATTCCTCAAATTGATATGATATTGTTATTAAGGCCAACTGAATCCCCAACCATTTTTCTACAACAACTAGGACGTGGGTTAAGAAAATATAAGGACAAGAAGTACGTAAATGTATTAGATTTTATAGGTAATTATAAAAAAGCTAACTTAATTCCATTTTTTCTAAGTGGAAATTTAAAGGATACTGCAGGAAAAGCTAAACTAGGTAGATTGCCTAGAGAAGAAGAATATCCCGACGATTGTATAGTAGATTTTGATTTCCAAGTAATTGATATATTCAAGAAGATGATGATAGAGCAAAAGAATATATTTGATCTAGTAGTTGAGGATTTTAATAGAATAAAAGAAGATCTTAAAACTAGACCTAGTAGGCTTCAAATGTATACTTACATGGATGATGATCTCTATAGTGTAATAAGATCCAGAGGAGAACTAAATATATTTAATGATTATTTAGGCTTTCTAAATAAGATAAATGAAATTTCAGAGGAAGAGAAAATGCTTTTAAATACTAAAGCTTATAAATTTCTAAATACTATTGAGAAAACGACCATGACTAAGACTTATAAGATGCCATTACTTTTAGCTTTTTATAATGATGGTAATATAAATCTGAAAATAGATGAAGAAACAATTTTTCAAAGTTTTAGGGATTTCTATGCTAAACCTTCAAATGCGGTGGATCTTTTGAGGCATAAATCAACTAAAGAATATAAAGATTTTGAGAAGAAGGATTATCTAAAAATTGCAGAAAATCCAATAAAAGCATTTTTGAATTCTGCAGAAGATTTCTTTTATAGAGATGAAGCATATTTTTGTTTGAATGATGATTTAGGTGAATTCATTACGAATCCTGACTTTGTAATTCAATTCAAAGATATTATTGATTATAGGACTAGAAGATTTTATAAGGAGAGACTTGAGAAATTAGAAAAATAAATATAAAAATAAAGCCCTTTATAGAGAAAAACTATGAAGGGCTTTGTCTATTCATAAACTTTTTCGAGTACTATGCCTTTTTCAAAGCCGCCTCTTTCTTCTTTCTTTTCATTTCTTTTGTTAATTAAATCTTCCTCGGAATACCCAAGAGCAGTTGCAAGTCCAAATAATACTTCCATGACATCAGCAAGTTCTTCTAAGTTTTTAGCTTCTATATATTCAGAAACTTCTTCATTTAACTTAGTTTCAAGTAAAGGTAGAACTTCTCCTTTTTTAGCATAGTGAACATCAAAGTTCTTACCTGCGGCTTTGATGATTTCAGGTATTTTGTCGCGGACTAGTTTGTTGTAAGTTTTCATGTGGGGACCTCCTTGGGTGAATAGCATGGGCTTATTATAGCATAGAAGGTGGGTAGGTAGATTATATTTTCACTTACGGCACATGTGGAGTGATGTGCGTTGCTAAAAAAAGCTGAAAATAAATAGATTATTACGAGAATTACTAAAAGACTTTTAGAGTTCCATCTGTTTTAATTATTATTCGGTCCATAAATCTATTCAATATTTATGGTGTAAGTTTTTTTAAGTCAATGATTTCTCTTTAATTCATCTAACTCGTTTAAAAAATTGGTGTCATATTTTTCTACAATAAATGATTTGTATTTTTGTTCTTTTTCAGTAAGTTCCTTAATATCATGATACATTAACTTTTAAATGTATCATGAGCTGTGGTCTGATTTTTTTTTGGGATTTAATTAAGTGCTGAACAGCTTTAAAATATCCTAATAATATTTATAAAATAATTTCAACAAATTGCTTTATATACGTTTAATAATTTTTTTATGTATATAAAACAATATTTTTATGCAAAAATGTAATTTATATTCAAAATACTAACAAATAAATTTGATATATGATACAATTATTCTACAATTATACAACGAAATCATACAAACTAATAAGGAGGAATTAATATTAATACGTATTATAAAAATCAAAATGATTTAGGTATAGCATTGAACTTTATTATTGATAATTATTGGAATAATAACATCACCGAAAAAGAAATGATTGAAAAAATCAACTTAATTATCCAAAACAACAAAGAAAAAATATTAACTAAAGAAGGTTATTTAACTGTGATGGTTCATAAATGTGGTAAAAAAAGATTAGAACTTATAAGTAAAATCTTAAAGGAAGTGACATAATTGAATGAAATAGATACCTATATGAGCTTAGTTGATGAAGTAGAAGTAGATAGTATTTTAAGACTCTTAAAGTGTAATGTTAAGTCTGACAATTTAACTTTTAAAAAAACAAAGATAAAAACAATGCTTAGAAGTAACCATAAAATGTTAGCAAAAAAATTAAATAGCCCATTTACGGTGATTTTAATGAAACATAAAAAAAGTGCATGGGAAAACCTTAATGAAAAAGATTTTTTTATTGAATTAAATAAACATTTAGATACTATGCCTGAATACGTAAAACTTGCAAATCTGCTATTAAAATATCCTAATGATAAGGATAAATATATAGAGAAAATTAATGAGAATAAAAAGAATGATAAGTATACTTTTGATTTTGACATAGATTTCGACAGTAAGGAAGAAGTAGTTGAATATGTTTCTCAATTATCTAATAACCAAGAGAGTCTAGCTAATACTATAAAAAAACACTTAGACAAAGCATTTAGTTTGAACTTGTTAAAACCAATTGCTGAAAATATAGAAGCTATTAAAACTTGGGATATAGTTGATTTGAACAAGAGTTTCAAAATAGATAATGAAGCAGAGAATGTCCTAATGAGAATTGAGTATATAAAAACACATAAAAACATAGACAAAGATGTATTAAATAAATTAAACACTAATAACATGCTCTATCTACTCTTCTTATTTGAAAGCTCTTGTGCTAAAAATGACAATATAAAATTAATTAAATTAAAAAACGATATAGATGAATTAAAATCTGCTTTTGATAAATCCGAGAAAAACAATTTAATTTTAGAAAAACAACATTTAAAATCAGAGAAACTATATAAAAAATATGAGAAAGATAAAATTGATAAGGAATTTAAATACAATAAAACAATTGAAGATTTAAAAATCAAGCTATCTGCTAATGAAATAAATGTAACAAATTTAAATAAAATGAACGCACAAATAGAAGTGCATATAAAAGAAAACAGTCAAGCATTAAAACAAATAAAAGATATAGAAGATAAAAATGGTTTATTAGACATCCAGTTAAAAGAGGCACAATGTAAAAAAGAGCATTACCAATCATTGGTTGAAGACAACGAAGTATATTACAAATATACCTTTCCCCTCTTAGGGAAAGATAAAAAGATATTTGGTATTATACACAGTTCCCATATAAAAGTGGCTAAAATTATATTTAATGAAATAGAGTTTATAGATATTAATAATTGGTTAAATCAAATTGATAATGTTAAAAAGATATATATTCAAAGGGAAGGAACATCGACCAAAGCATTAACCAAAATTAAAAATTATTGTTCTAAAAATAATATATTAATTATAGACATTATTTCGATACATAATGAAAAGAAATTAATAGAAAATATATCTATAATAATAAACAAAAATGGAGTGAGGTAAATGTCATTATTGCAAGAACACAGGAATAAATTAATAAAATCAAATCAATGTTATATGGTAGGTATATTAGCAGAGCATGAATCATATTATCCATCAGGCGATGAACAAGAAGTTATAACAACAATGAGAAATTCTGATGATAAAGTGATTTTTTTTATAAAACCCCTAAGTCTTGACCCAGAACCTATAAGTGAAATAGATGTAGAAGTAGCAAATCCTTTATATATAGGAATTGATAGTATTCAGGGCGATTGGTTTCTTCCATATACATATAAATTAACCCCAAATGTCACTCAAAAAAAGCAAATCATTTATGATAAACTAAAAGATAAATTAATTGTTTTTAAACCCAAAATAACTTTTTCAAATAGAGACGAGCCTGATAAACCCTTTAAAAATGCGATTGTAATAAATGTTGAATCTGAAATTAAAATTGATAAAGATATGGAATTTATATCTATACCTATGATTGAAATAAGTAATGTAGAATTTGAAAAAAAATTAATGGACGGTAGCAGTATTATATTAAATGATTATAGTCATGAAATGTTTTCGCCAGAACATATTATGTGCAATAACTACATATACTTTAATCTTCCTGAGCTTGTAAAGTCCCCTATTAATTCTGGGTGGATATGTGAAAAGTTTTCTGATAGAGTTAAGCGTATAAAAATAAATATAGAGAATAGTGAAATGGACGGGAAAATAATTGAAGTCGGAGGGGTTAATATTATTTTTATAGAAAGAGATTCTCTTTATAAATTAGAGGGAAATAGTAAGGCGGAGAATTTATCAGACCCAATAGTAGATGAAATTATACCGAAGGAAGTTAATGAAAAAAGTTCTGCTAATTTTGAAATAAATCTTAATGAAACTAATTTTATAGATGCATTTAAAGAATCTACGTTAAAACAAAATTTATGCTATGCAAAAGAAGATTTAATTAATTTACATACTTGCGTAAAAACTAATCCATTAACCATATTAGCAGGTATGTCTGGAACTGGAAAATCAGAATTGGCTAATTTTTATGCTAAAATGTTAAAAGCAACAGAACGACTTGAAACCTTATTGTTTTTACCTATAAGTCCTTCTTATACAGAACCAGGCGATATACTCGGCTTTCTAAATAATACAACTGGGTTGTTTATTCCATCCGAAACTGGGCTTAGTGAATTTTTAATACATGCAAAAGAACATCCTAAATCAATGCATGTAGTAGTTTTTGATGAAATGAACCTTTCTCAAGTAGAATATTGGTTTTCACCCTTTATATCATTATTAGAAAGAAAACCAAATGAAAGAATATTGTTTTTATATAATCCTGCAACTCATTGTATCAATAAGCAATCTTATCCTCCTTCAATAACAATAAACGATAATGTTAAATTTATAGGAACTGTTAATATGGATGAAACTACTAAAGATTTTTCTGATAGACTTCTTGATAGAGCGAATATAATAAATTTAAAAAAAGAAAGCTTGCAAACTTTCCAAGAAGAGATTCAAAATATTAAGTCTAACGATATAGATTATAACGATTTTATGTGTAAGTCTGTAGATGAATATCAATCATGGACAGTGAAAAAGAACTGGTCAGACGCTTTCACAAAGGCGGAAATTAAATTTTTAGATGACCTGCATGATTTGTTAAACGGATTAGATGATCAAAAGGGAGTATCATTTAGAATAACTAAAAAAATTGGAGAATATCTATTAAATATCCCATTTAATTCAGATGGAGTACAGATGATTTCAAAAGGAGATGCATTTGACCTTCAAATAAAACAGAGATTAGTAACAAAAATTAAGGGTACTGAGAAAAAATATGGAACACTTATTGGTGTTATGAATGATAATGATATTAATAGTGAAAATATAGAGCCAACAAATAGTAAACTGTTTACATTCTTTAATACCGAGGAAGCTTTAAAAATAAGCGATTTTAAAATAACAAAAAAAGAAATCATTAGAAAAGCAAAAGAATTAGGGGTATACGGGTATGCAAACTAAATACACATTCTATGTATACCGTAAAAATGGAAATGCGGAAAGTTTTATTGAAATGCCTTTTAGTATAATTGATAATACTCCCCTTAATTTAGGAGATAAGATTATAACAATTAATGAATATAGTAAAATAGCTGTAAAATTTGAAAGTGATGATAATAATGCAATACTTAAAATAGATAGTAGTTTCTCCGAGAAACCTTTACTGCTAAACCCAAGTAATCACATTGTAACCTTGTCACAATCAGGAGACCATGATGATATGTTTACACCTGGTTATTATAGCGTTAATATATCAGCCTCTTTTAAAGTTTACAGAGGGTTATATTTTATTAATTCTCAATCAGTTACATGGGATGGTCTTGTTAACCTCAGAAAATACCTTGAAAAGATTATGTCTGGTTTATCACGAAATTTATATTTGGAAAGAATGACAGGTCAAAAGGCTATATATGGAGAAGAAGAGTATTCAATAACTAAAATGTATTATTATATTAATAACAACATTGCAAAGGTTATTAATAGTATAGAAGGCATAACAAAGAACCCCATTTCAGATATTGAAAAGGGGTATAAGGAAAGATACTATACTAAAAAACAAGATGCAAAAAGCCAAAGATGGCTATGTACAAAAGGCTTAAATAAGAATAGTAACATATATGCTCCAGATATCGTATTTGAAAAATATTCTTTTCTAAATAGAGATATCGAAGAAAATCGTTTTATAAAAAAAATAATACAGAAAAATTTAGAAACAATAATATTTATTAAAGATGGGTATAAATCAATATATAATAATTTAATTAGAGAAACCAGAGATAATGTTAATTTATACAATAAAAATGAGGCTGCTTTTAACATATTATATAATGATAGAGAAGTTAGTAAAGAACATAAGTATAGAAAAAGAGAGGACCTTAAATTTCTAAAAGCTGATATTGGCAAACTGGAAAAACACTCTAACTTTGTATTTGAAATATTAATAAATTTAAGAAAAATAAAAGCTATACTTCTACATTATATTAATGAAACATGGTTAGATGATATCTTCTACTCCAATAAGGTAGTAAAGGTTTCCCAAAAGATATTAAGAGATAATAGGTATTATCAGATTTATGATTTTTACTTAAATATTTTAGCTATTGAAAAAAATGATCCTAAGAGCAAAAAGCCTAACTTCCCAAGTAAAAAAACTTCAAAACTGTTCGAATATTATTCTGTTTCTTTAGTTATAAGCATACTAAGGAATAGTGGATTTAAATGGATTAGTGGTTGGTTGGCTGATAATTCAGATAGTGGCTTTGGATTACTTAACGGTGAAATTCCAACTAATAAACCTATTGTTTTTATAAAAGATAATTTAAGAATTGAACTTGTTTACGAAAAAGAAGTTGAGACTAATATTACAGTTATAAATAATAATATTAGTGATTTTGTGAGAACCGGGAGTCATTATAAACCCGACATAATGGTAACTTTATTTAACAATGAAACAAGTAAGTTATTAAATGCTATTGTAATTGAAGTAAAGTGTCGTATGAGCAAAAACCTACAAAGCAAAAATGGCCCTACTGGAGCTATTGAGCAGGCAAAAGATTATTACAACTTCAACTATTACGATAAAGAAAAGAAAGGAGGGAAAAAAACAAGTAGAGAAGTAATAGATAAGGTAATAATTATATACCCAAAGCAAGACAAAGTCTTAAAGTATCCATATGACGACATAGACTTGACCTTTCTACAAGTTGAAGCGAATGATATATCTGATACATCAAAACATTACGGATATGAAGAGTTGAAAAAAGAGATAGATGAATGTTTTTTTATTTCATCTGATAATATATAATTTTAATAGAGGTACAAGGATAAGTCCGTGACTCTATAACTGTTTAGCATGAATAAGTGGGAGACTACATATAGTAATATCCTCTCTATAGAAGAATTGAGAAGATAAAATTAAAAAACCTATTAAATCTGGTCGTGATAAGGTAAAGGGTATGTTTATGCAAATTTTAATCTCAAATATGAATGCTAAATGCTGGCTATATTAAAAATATATTTAAGTTTCTACGATAACATTAAATATAAGAAATAAGATATTAGCAAGTGGGGGCGGTGCATCCCACTAGGAACTGCAACTTGGTAAAAAATAGTAAATAAATTGGCTGCAATTAAGAGTAAGCATCAGTGGTTAGAGGAGTAGCTATTGGTGCTTATTTTGATTTAGGATCTATTCCTACTTTATAGAGCAAACAGTGCATGGTTTTAACATGCTATTTCTCTAAAAGATAAGTGGGTGTGGCAGTAAATTAAAAAATTCTAGTCAAACACTTCTCTAAGCACGGTAAAGCTCATCTACTTAGGTTGTATGCGCTTTATTTGCATAAAAGGTAATAAATCGGTTGATTTTATAGGAATTTAGAAAAAAATGGGTTATAATATAATTAAATTGCTTGGCACTAAAATGTCAGGTAATTTAATATAGAATTTTTTCAAAAGGTTTTAACAGCACAATTGAAAATATAGCTAGAAGGTGAAGTTTTGAGTAATAATATTCTATTAGTGATTTTGGGTTTAATAGTAACTATGCTTTTTATTTCCTCAAGCAAAAAAAGGCTTATAAGAATTCAAGAACAAAGAGCGTGCTTCAATAAAATAGTTAATGAATTCAAGATTGCATGTGAAGAACTAAATGGTTATACAAAAGATTTTTATTATACTTATTTTATGAAAGAAAAGTGGAAAAATAAGTATAAAGAATTGTATTCTAAAGTGGATAAAAAGTGGAAGTATGAGAAGTTGAAACTGGATAAAGACATATTAAACTCAATAGATGAATTTAAAAATAAATATAGTAATATAGAAAAAATAAGAGATGATTATAATAAGAAATTTATTCGAATTGAAAAAATAAATTATAAGAATTTATTCGACAATATTGAAGGGAGAGCTTTAGATCAGCAGCAGAGAGAATGTGTAATAAAAGAGGAGATAAACAATCTTGTTATAGCTGGGGCAGGAACTGGTAAGACAACTACAATTGTTGGAAAGATAAAATATCTTCTAGAAAAATATAATTACAACTCTGATGAAATTTTAGTTTTATCTTTTACAAATGCATCAGCAAGTGAAATGGCTGAAAGAGTAAAAAAAGAAACTGGGAAAAACATGGACGTTATGACTTTTCATAAACTTGGAAAAGAAATCATTGCAGAAGTTGAAGGTAAGCAGCCAAGTATAACTTAAATTAAGCTTATTAATTTGATTGAAGAAGAATTTGCTGCATTAACTAAAAATAATGAAAGCTATAATGGTTTGTTAAATAAATTTTTCTTATCTTATATGAAAGAATATAGGAGTAGATTTGATTTCAAAAATGAGGGAGAATTCATAGATTATTTAAAAGACAATCAAATACAGACTTTTAAAAACGAAGTTGTTAAAAGTTATGAGGAGATGGAGATAGCTAATTTTCTATTTATAAATAAGATAAATTATGAATATGAAAAAAATTATAAAATAAACACTGCCGATAGAAAGTATAGTAGGTATAGGCCAGATTTCTATTTAACAGATTATGAGATTTACATAGAGCATTTTGGTATAGATAGAAAAGGCAATGTTCCAAAGTATTTCACAGGCAAAAATGGTGTGAGTGCAAAAGAAGTTTATAATGATGGAATAAGGTGGAAAAGAGAAATACATAAAAAATATAATACAAAACTTATAGAAACTTATTCCTATGAAAAAATGGAAGGGAACTTGCTTGAGAAGTTAGAAAAACAATTAAAGGCTGCAGGGGTAGTATTTAATGCAATGTCAAGGAATGAAGTATGGGAGGTTATTGAAAAGAATAAAGCTTATGAATTAAAAAGCATAATTAAATTAATCAATACTTTTATAATGTTAATGAAGTCAAATGGTTTTTCTGTAGAAGCTATAAAGCAAGTAAATGTAAAAGAGCTTTCAGGATATGAAAAAAGTAGAAATGATATTTTTATAAATATTACTGCACCAATATATGAAGCTTATAATAAAGAACTTATAAACAATGATGAAATAGATTTTAGCGATATGATAAATAAAGCTACTAAATATATATTAGAAGGAAAGTTTAATAAAAAATATAGTTATATAATTGTGGATGAGTATCAGGATATTTCTTTGGCGAGGTACAGTTTAATCAAAGCTATTAAAGAATTAAATAATTCAAAATTATTTTGTGTAGGAGATGATTGGCAAAGTATATATAGATTTGCTGGAGGTGATGTAAATTTATTTGTTAAATTTGATCAATATTTCGGGTTTACGGAAAAAACATATATCGAAACAACCTATAGATTTAATAAAAGTCTTATTGATTTAAGTGGTAAATTCGTCTTAAAAAATAAAGGGCAAATAAAGAAGAAACTTAAAAGTTTTGATGATAATCAGGATCTGTCATATGAATTATTGTATGGAGATAAAAAAAGCGAACTTACTATATTATTAAAAGAAAGATTAAACTCAATTTCGCCTAAAAGTACAGTGGCGTTCCTTGGAAGATATAAAGACGATTTGAAGTTTTTACTTGATGATAATTTTAGTTATAGATATGATTCTCATTTAGGTAGGGGAATAATTTCTTATAAAAAGAGGTTTGATTTACATATAGAATTTTTAACAGTTCATAAGTCTAAAGGATTGCAGGCGGATTATGTTTTCATAGTTAATAACAGCAATGGTAAACATGGATTCCCAAGTAAGATTGAAGATGATAAGGTACTTAATTTATTAATACAAAATAAAGAAAAATATGAATACGCTGAAGAACGAAGGCTATTTTATGTAGCATTAACTAGAGCTAAAAAACACGTATATCTTTTAGTTGAGAATAATAGTAAATCGTCTTTTATTAGAGAAATTGAGGAAGATAATAATATTAAGGTAGCAAAAGTAAAGGCAATAAATTGTCCGGAATGCAAAAAAGGTGAACTTAAAATTAGGACAGGCCCTTACGGAGAATTTTACGCTTGTTCTAATTATCCGCTATGCGAACATACAGAAAAAATTAAAGTGAATAATTTAGAAGGACAAATTCTGCCCAAAGAAATAGTTGGAAATGTACATAAAGATAAAGAGAAGAGTTTAGTAATAGCTGGTAAAAAATAATGCATCCTTGTAAATAAGTAAGAATAGAGGTACAGTTGGGGTTATTAAGTGACTTGTTTGATGCTATAAAAGGAATTTAACGCAGTGGCAGAATTCTATGTTTATAAAAAGCAGGTAAAGTTGAGATAACATGAAAAGAATGTGAAAATAAAAGCAACAAAAGGGATTTTCAATAGGAAATCCCTTAAAACATATCTAGAATAAGATAGTTAAACTGATGACAGTGAATAATCAAATAAGAATTATACCTAATTATGATACAATTACAATATGGTGCGAGCTAGGAAACAACACGCTAATGCGTGTTGTTTCCTCTTGAAAATGGAAGTAATTCTATTTTCATTAGTAAGCTATTAACATACAGTAGGGAAATCCTATTAGGTAAGGTTTAACCAACTACCTATACCTAGTCCTTGGAGCCGAAGTGGTAACATTAGGTTTAAGCGTAGGGCGGGGAGCAAACGAGCCGAAACGAAAGTAGAAAGTAAAAACCTCCAGTTTTTACTACGACCTCGGAGGTCCTAACAGAAACTGGAAGTTTATGTTTGCTTATAAGGAAAGACTTGAGAAGTTAGAAAATTAGATATAAAAACAAAGCCCTTTATAGAGAAAAACTATGAAGGGCTTTGTCTATTCGTAAACTTTTTCGAGTACTATGCCTGTTTCAAAGCCGCCTCTTTCTTCTTTCTTTTCATTTCTATTGTTAATTAGATCTTCCTCGGAATATCCAAGAGCATTTGCAAGTCCAAATAAAACTTCCATAACATCAGCAAGTTCTTCTAAGTTTTTAGCTTCTAGATATTCAGATACTTCCTCATTTAATTTGGTTTCAAGTAAGGGTGAAATATCTTCTTTTTTAGCATAGTGGATATCAAAGCTTTTACCTGCAGTTTTGATGATTTCAGGGATTTTGTCGCGGACTAATTTGTTGTATGTTTTCATGGGGGGACCTCCTTGGGTGACAGTATGAGAGTATTATAACATGGGAGGTGGGAATGAAGAAAGCATGGTATGGATAACGCTGGACTTTGAGTCCAATATTCTATTGATTAATACTAATTATGTAAAGTCGTTAAAGAATGTTGTAGCCCTTGAATTTACTTGGTTACAAGACTATTTATAAAACTGATTTGCTTGAAGCGTTGATACTCTTACAACATATTATTTTAAAAATTTTTAGAAGATTTTCAGCAGAATTATGATGTCTTGATGTACTGAAAATTATAATGTTAGAAGCCATTTATAAATTTGATTTTTAAAAGGATTTTAAATATTACATAATATATTTGTATCTTTATTTATATTTAAAAAGTAAGTTAGATTTTAAGCACATTTTAGAAATTCTTGAAATTCATTAGAAAATTTTATTCTTTAGGTTTATTTTGATTATTACTTATTAAAAATAACCAAATGGTAATTAGTGTACCAAACAAAGATATAAACTCAATTGATTTACCAGAAATAACTTTTGAATATATAATGATTAAAGTAAGCATTAATAAAACACCTAAAATAAAATATTTATTTTTAATTAATTTTGAAATAATTTCAATTATATTTTTATTTTTATTAGTAGGTAATGCTAGTGTTTCTATTTCTGATAATAAACTTAATAGTTTTTTCTCAATCGCTAATTGAGACTTTTTTTCTAATTCTGTTAACAAGTTATTAGCTATAAGTGTTAGGACTATACCATATAAATTAAGCAAACAATCAAGCAGGTCTAAGATTAATTGCTTTTTATCTTTTTTAATTAAAAAAATTGTCTTTGAGGATAATACTACTCTAATCCTTTGAATTAAATTTGATTTTATTATGCTGTCTTCATCTGTGTAAATAAATAAACTAGAAAGATTATCTCGGATTTTGCTTAAGTTTAGGTTTACATATCTCCTAGCAAATGTTATATCTATAAAATATAAATATTTAAATATTCCATTTTCATTAATGCGATTTACTTTTGTATTGAAAAAGTAAATATATGCAAATGTTTTATCATTTAATGATAGGTCTTTTAAAATATCAATTGAATCAATTACTGATAAAGCAATTATAGATGGTATAATAAAAATAAATAACATGACAAAATAAACTGAAACTGAAATAACTTTATATTTTAATAAAAACATGACAGAATATATAATCATTGATATTAAAGCTATTATTAACAAACCTAAACATATGGTAAATGTAAAAATATCTATTATAATTTTATTGTTTATCTTATTCTCTATCTTTTTATTTACTAAATTTTTGTAATATTGATCAATATTCATTTGTATATTTCCTCCAAACAATCATAAAATGATGATATTTGTTTAATTCTATATAAAGTTGTAAAATCCTCTTCATTAATGAAATTAACTAAACTTGGATTATAGAGCGCTAAGGTAACAATGAATATAAGATGAGGCAACAGGTATTGAAAATGATGTAATTTTGTATAGAATATTGTCATGCTAAATTTGTTTAATTACCCTTTCAGTGAATTATTCTCTATGGTTAGTATATTTTTAACCCACAGTAAAAATTTAGTATTCCTTCTTATTCGACAGAATATTGTGGAAGTTAAGTGTATAATGATATTATACAAAATTGAAAGAAAGAGGGGGTTTATAAAATGGGAAATAGCTATTTTAAATATAAAAATTGTTCTCCAGCTGTACAATCTATTATGGGAAATAAAGAAAGAAGTGAAGAGCTAGACAATGATGTTTATCGAAGGCAAATGATTAATAGCGATAAAGAAAATTATGAAAAAGTTAAGGCATTATTATTGGATGATTATATAGTTAAGAACCGAGCATATGGTGGTTCTGAATGTATATATGAATTAGAAAAAGATGGTGTTACTGAAACAATAAGTATTAGATATACTAACAATATAAATGCAATTAATAAAATATTATATATTTCAGAATAGATATTAGGGGGGTACATTATGGATACTGTAAAAGTTCGTTTTTACTTAGATGGTGGAATGGAGACAATATGTAAACATTATAATACTGCTGAAATAAATGCAATATTTTTAAGTGGTAAAGTTTGTATTGAAAAAAAAACTTATAAAATCTCATTTTCAAGTTTTAATGCCGATGAAAATGAATTGGGAATTGATATTATATAGAATAGGAGTGATAAAGTATGAATTTTGAAGATATTGTTAAAAGAGAGTGTAATACTGATGAATTATCAGAGAAAGTTAAAGAGTTAGATAGTCAATGTGCTATACTTTTCAAAGAAGTTTTTTTGGAAAGTAAAATAAAATGCTTAAAAGAAAATATGAAAAAAACATTAATTGACGAATTTATTGAATTTTTTAATAAATTAGAATTTAAAACAGATATATCACACAAAGGTGATACTGATACTATAACAGCGAAGGTTGGTAACTATAGTGTAGATTTATATGTTACTAGTTTTTATGCTATTACGATTAGCGTACAAAGTAAAAAAAGTTACGCCAGGTCTGATTATAGATTATTTATGGATATTTCTAAAAATACAAGTTTTAAATCTTTAACGTCTAAAGCATCATATATCGGTGTTGATAATGTTGCTAAGAGTTTATCTTTAAATATTAGTAGATTAGAGGAAGATATAAAATTACTTAGTAAAATGAAAAAAGAAAATCATACATTAGAAGTGGTCTGTAAATTTTCGGATGGACAAAAATTAGATATGTGGAAAGAATATAAAACATTTCAAGATATAATTAAAGATATACCAGAAGAGTAAATATTTAAAGTATTAAATGTACACCATCATTAATTGAGGGTGTTTTTTTTATACATAATCCTATCAAATAATGAATAATCAATAGTTAGGATGAGCGGTTATTTATTATTAATAGAATTTAGAAAAATTTCAGGTAATCTAATATTCTAATATAAAATTGTATCTATATATAATGGTTTACTTGGTGATACTGAGAAAAGATATGAGCTTAATACTTTTAAGTGGATCCAATATAGATCTTAGAATATCAGTAAAATAAACTATGGGAATACTTCACCTAGGTGAAG
Source organism: Clostridium estertheticum (assembly GCF_026650985.1). Lineage (GTDB taxonomy): Bacteria > Bacillota > Clostridia > Clostridiales > Clostridiaceae > Clostridium_AD > Clostridium_AD estertheticum_C. The sequence goes on along the minus strand of NZ_CP086239.1, from coordinate 2,115,322 downwards.
TACTGTTTTTATTAGTTGCTTATTTTTAATAATAGAGTAACATTTTAATATAAAACACGTCATAGAAAATATTGTAGCAAAAGATGAAAAAATAAAGGAATATAAATATTAAAATAGAATAAGAAAAATAAATAGATTATATGTTAATGATTATAAAAATATAAAAGTATGTAACCTATTGTTATATATATGATTGGAGTTCCAGTGTAATGTATTTGATGAAATAGAATCAAAGTTTGATGAAGGAGAATAGTTATGGATGCTATAAAAGGAAATATAAACTCAATTTTAAACGGAGCTAAGCAATTTATTATTCCGGTTTACCAACGAAAATATAGTTGGGAACAAGAACAATGCCAAAGACTATGGGATGATATTGTTGAAATGCAACAGCAGAGTAGAACAGGACATTTCGTTGGTTCCATTGTAAATATAGCTGAACAGGCAATGCCAACAGGTATACAGAAATTTATGATCATAGACGGTCAACAAAGAATGACTACACTTACATTGTTATTAATAGCATTAAGAGATTTTGGATTTGAACATATAGAAGACAAATCTATTAATCCAAAAGAAATTAATGGCATGTGTATTCAGAACGATTATGCTACTGGTGAAGGAAAATATAAGATGTTATTAACACAGACTGATAGGCCTGCACTTATCAAATTAATAGAACGTAGTCCTTTAGATGGCATTAATGCATCAAGAATTATTGATAATTACAAATTTTTCGTAGGTAAAATTGCAGAGCAGAAATTAAGCTCTCAACAAATACAAGAGGGTGTAGCTAAATTACAGATAGTAAATATTACTTTGGATAGAGCAGTGGATGATGCACAGTTGATTTTTGAAAGTTTGAATAGTACGGGTATGGACCTATATCAATCTGATTTAATTAGAAATTATATTTTGATGGGATTAGAGCCAGAAATGCAGCATAATATCTATGAAAATTATTGGTCGTTGATGGAAAAGTTATTTAATTACGAGAAGCAAACACCCCTTATGGATAAATTCTTTAGAGATTATTTGACATTTAGTAATGGGAAAATTCCTAATTTTTCAAAGGTATATGAAGAATTTAAGCATTATCATAGAGATAAATACAAAGGAAATGTAGTTGAATTTTGTAAAGAATTATATACATATGCTAAATACTATACAAATATGTATTATGCAAAGAGCGGGGATAAACAATTAGATACTATTTTTAATGACATTAGGCAGTTACAGATGGAAGTTGCTTTTCCATTTTTATTAAAGGTATATGCAGATTATGAATCGAATGTAATAACTAAAGAAGAATTCATTGAAATGCTTAAATGCTGTGAAAGCTATGTATTTAGAAGGGCTATTGCAGGAATACCAACAAATTCATTAAATAAAACATTTACGATAATGGCAAATAAAATTAATCCTGATAAATATTTAAATTCAGTAAAGGCATATATGATTATGTTGGATTCTTATAAATTATTTCCTGACAATGAAGGATTTAAAAGTGATTTCATTATTAAAGATGTCTACAATATGCGAATTCGTAATTATATCTTTAGTAAACTGGAAAATATAAACAACAAGGCTCCAATTAATATAGAAAATTATACGATTGAACACATTATGCCACAGAATAAAAACCCATTACCTGAATGGAAACAAGAGCTTGGTGAGAATTGGCAGGAGGTACAAAAGACATATTTACATTCCATTGGTAATCTTACATTAACAGCATATAATTCCGAGATGTCTGATTATCCATTTGTTAAAAAATTAGAAATAGCAGGTGGATTTAAAGAAAGTGCATTAAGAATAAATAGCTATGTTGTTAAACAAACAACATGGAATGAAAGTAGAATCACTGAAAGAGCAAATGAATTATGTGATATAGCTAAAAAAATATGGAAATATCCAGAGCTTACTGAAAATGAATTGATAGAATTAATTCCAGAAGATAAGGCTACATCCGAATATAAATTAGAAGATTACGATTATTTAGTAGGAGATATGCTTGAATTGTTTACTATATTTAACAAGAGAATTCTTAATATTTCTTCAAACGTAAAAAGAGAATTTAAAAAATTATATATTGCTTATAAAGCAGATACTAATTTTGCTGATATAGTGCCACAAAAGGCTAGACTAAGAATTTCAATTAACATGAAATTCAATGAGGTTAATGACCCGAAAGGCCTGTGTAAAGATGTTACAGACAAAGGAAGGTGGGGGAATGGGGATATAGAAGTGCATTTAGAAAATGTAAGACAATTAAATGATGTTATGGATATTATTATTCAGTCCTATAACAAACAAATTGATTAATCTAAAAACAAATATAAAAAAGAAAAAATTAACCTAATCTATGGAAATACAACCTCCATAAAATTATTTAATGCAATTTCTAATTATATACTAGATACCCGTAATTTAACTTATAAGAATACTATCAATATTGATTTAGTTAGTATTATTAATTTGGAGTGTATTTGGTCTGATTTTCAATTGTTATCTATTCTCTTGATGTAAGTTACTAATAAATTATTTTGAAAACGTGAATAGAGGGTGAAGAAATGGGTAATAAAAAAACATCAAGTAGAACAGAAAAAAGAAATGCTATAACTTATATTATATACGAATTATTAAAAGGTAAAAAACTTACAACAAAGGAAATGGCAGAGTTAGTTGGGAAAGATCAAAGAACCTGTGAAAGGTATGTAAAAGAAATAGAAGATAGTGATTTGCCTTTAAGGAGAGCGGTATCGCAATATTATCTAAATACGGATGATGGATATTTACCATTTTATTTATCTAAGGAAAAAATAAATTTGCTTTATATTTCATTGATATCCTTTAGTGCATTTGGTAGGGATTTAAAACTTGTAAATGATATGCTTAATCAGATAGAAGAACTTGTATCTCCAAGAGATAAGGAGTTATTGGACAGTATAAAGGAAAATCTTGTGGTTATAAGAAGGTATGAGATTATAACAGCTAAAAGTTATAGTAGTTATGCAATATTTATGCTGTTACTTGAAGCTTTTAGTAAAAGGCGTAGCGTTAAAATTAAATACAAGTCTAGGAAAGAGAATAATTATAGGGTAATAGATATTTATGGATTTTGTTTAGCTAAGGAAACTTATTATATAAATGCCTATTGTCATAATGCAAATAAAGAGCTCATGTTTAGGATAGATAGAATTACTGAATGTTATATCGAAGATTTATATTATTGTATTGCAGAAGACTTCAATCTAAAAGAATATTATAAATATACATGGGAAGTTGAAAGATCAAAAGAACCTTTTGGTTTTGAAATATTATTTTGTGGTATGTCAGTTAATAATATTAAAGAAAGAAAATGGTGTGAGAATCAGCAAATAATTGAGAGGGACAGTTGTTCTATCGTATTTACGGGAACTACATCTTCGGAGATAGAATTTAAAAAGTGGATTTTAAGCTTTGGTGGTGAAGCTAAAGTTATTAAACCACAGTGGTTAAAAGAGTCAATAAAAGAAGAGTTAAAGAGAGCAATTGCATTGTATGATTAAAAATTTAATAGTTAGAAGGCAAAAGAGCGACGATATATATGTCGCTCTTTTGCTTTAAACACATTTAGTATTGCATTCCTTATTTTAGTAGGTTTATAATGAGATTAGCAAAACAAATATGTAAAATAAAATATAATATGGTTAAAAATACAAGGGAGGGCTGGGATGAATTTTAAATTTTGTAGCTAAGTGTAATGCAAGTAGTAAATTGAAGTATTGTTAGTAAAATTAAAAGGTAAGTAAGAATTAAAGAAAGAAGGTGAAACCATTAGTAAGAGTAAAGTAAAAGAAACGCTTAAATTAAGATTAGCATCATTAAAAGAAACAAGTGTATTTAATGATTATTATGAAAAAATAGTAAGCAAGGGGTTACAAAAGTATAAAAAAATAGTTCAATATGGAATGAAAAAAAATCAAACGTTGTATAGTCATGTTCTTGATATGATTGGTGTACTGGATGGAGTTAAGAATATTTTGCTGTTAAACGAACTAGAATTAAAAGTATTAATGGTTGCTATAACAATACATGATCTTAATAAGTTAGAAGAACACTCCGAAAAGTCTTATTCGAGAATTATATCAGAGCGAAATAGTAAAGGTGAATATGCAAATATCTTAAAGGAATGTCAAGAATTTAATATTCAAGATTTCTTACCAGAGTATAAGGAATATATAGAGGACATTAGAGCTATAATAGGTCAACATTCAGCACATACCAGTTATTTTGCAGAAAATCTAATTTGTAGTCCAGAAAGATACAAATTAGGAGATGAAAAAATAGAAATATTAATTTCTATAATTAGGGCCTTGGATGTAATAGATCTATCTAAGACGATGGATGAGCAGGAAAAGAAAAGGCAATTTTTAAATCACATTAATAATGCAACGAAATACAAAGGTAAGCAATATAAATTGGTATCACATACTATAAGTGAAGATAGAGGTATACTTACCAATATATGTCACAATACTGTGGTTGAATTTTTGCAAGGAAAAGCATTTGTTGATGTTGCATATTATAAAGAAGGAGTTCTTTATTTAGTTGAAGACAAGGAAATTATTTTTAACGAAAAAGATAGAGAAAAGCTTGTTGCTAATTGTGTTAAGTATATTAAAAGTAAGATTTTCAATGATTTTAAAGTTTACATCAATAACGTTCAGTCAGGTATTAAGGTTGATGAAAAATGTTTAGGTATAACATCAATAGAAAATATAATCTATGAAATTAAAATTAGATGTGAGAAATCTAAGATCCCAGATATTAGCAAAAAGAATGAAATTATTAAAGTCATTGTTGCGAAATATGCAGAGTTATATTCAAATGAAAAATTACAAGAACTTGAAGGGAATATATCAAAATTAGAAATGGATATTGAGGGCACGACGGATAAGAAGGTCTTAAGTAAGATTAAGAAGGAATTAAAGGAAAAGGCATGTTTACTAAGGGAACAAAAGACAGGGAAAAATATTTTTCAAAGAAAAGTTAAGGAAGAATATTTTATAGAAAGTAATGAGGACAAGCTTAGATTTTCGGAATTTATAAGATCCTTTTATAATTTTCTAAAGGATCACATATGTACAAGTCCCCTTCTAAGTTGGGTTGAAGTATATGAGTTTTTTAGTATTTCAGAGGAAGATAAAGATTATTTAGATGCTTTTGAAGGATTGTATATAAGACCATACGTTTTAGGACAGCTAATTTATGATGACTATAAAGGAATGGATGACGAGCTTACTAATAGGATTATTAAGTATTTAGAAGATAAGATCTCAAGTAAAGAGAGTAAAGATGAAGATGCAATGTGGGTTGATTTAAAAGATTATTTTAATCGAAATATAATTCTATCTTTTGATAATAAAATTACATTTAAAAAGGAGAATGCATTAAGGAAATATTCCGAGAAAAAAAGTAGCAAATGCTGTTTATGCAGCAGTGAATATGAGACAAGTAATTGGATGGCAGCGAATGTTCCATACAAGCTGAAAATACAAAATTTTTCAAATAAAATAAATGGCGGAGAGAGGGAACCTAAAAGGAATATTTGTTCTATATGCAATATAGAATATTTGCTTCATAAAGTTACCTATGCCTCAAAAGTTGAAGTAAGCAGGAGATATCTAAGTATACTTCCTAGAGGATTTAACACAAAATCATATATCAGGGCTTTTAGAGAGAGTATTAATCAATTTAAAAGCAAAGACATAAGTGCAATTTATTTTAATGAATATAGTACATTTGTAGCATTAGCTAGCAAAAATGTGGAGGAGATAGAACCACTTTTTACACAAGCTAAGATAAATGGTATTGCCCTACCTAATTATGCAGAAACATTAACAAACTATTTTATTTTGCCTATACATTTGGTTAAAAAGGATAATGAAACGTCAAAATGGATTTCTACATTGTTATATGCACTAACGTTTAATATATCTTTTGACTCAAAAATAGTTATAAGTGAGTTTCCAGTACCCATACTAGACCAAAGTGAAATGGAAGAGATATATGTAGGCGAAGTTCCTGTACCATTTAGGAATATATTTGAAAAAAGTTGGACGAAAGAAGAATGTTTAAATACAATAAAATTATTTGTAAATCTTTTTTCATTAGCTAAGACCTTGGGAGAAACAGCAGATATAGTTTATGATTCACTAAAAGCTTTAGCAAAGGGGAAAACAAATTTTATATATTTCATTTATAAAAAAATAAAAAACAAATATGATAATCCTACTTTTAAGATTAAAGAAATTAAAGATTTTGTAGATGGCATTTTAAGTTATGTAGAGGATGGTGAGACATTAGTGTCAAATATTAAAGAATTAGCTCTATTTGCTAATCAAAATAATATAAAGGGAAGTATAAATGGTGGATTTATAAAGGATAATTCTATAAATAAACCGCTAAATATTATAATTGACCTATTATGTAGATGGGATAAGAATATATATACAAAAGAAGATATAACAGTTTTATGTAAAAGTGAGATTCAAAAATATTTTAGAAGAGTTGATCCTTATTATGGTAAGAAAAGAATTGAGGCAATAGAAAAGTATGTAGACTTATTTATGAATAAGATTTTAGATGAAACATTAGGGGGAAAGGTATATAACCTTGAGAATGAGAAGAAAAACATATTATCAACTTATAGTTATTATTATAGATTAGCAATGAGTAAATCAAATAAAAGTGGGAGTGAAGATTAGTTATGAAGAGAGAGGATATAATTAAGGGCAAAGAAAATAATTTTATGGAAAAATATACACATTTTCCAGAGGGAAAATATATTACGGTAGCTGTATTAAGAGAAGCTAAGTCAGAGTGCATTTTTAGGACAGAAGGTTCCGGTGAGGGGTTAAATAAGGAAAGAGTTCCACTTGGAATGGAGAGTAAAACAAATGATTTTAGAGCAATAATAAGTAAAAGAAAGCAATGTGCAGTAGAAAGAAGAACAGGCAGAGAGTATTTAAGGCTTAACGATTTGCTGTTTACTACTAAGGATAAGAGTATATGTGCTTTAAATAAGAACACTCCTTGTGGAAAATGTTTAGATTGCATGACTAATGGGTTTGCGGTAGGTGATGGTGGTGCACAAAAATCAAGAATGATATATGACAATGCTTATTCTATATTACCTTTTAATATGGTAACTGGTGTAAAAACATTTAATGCCCTTTATGACAATGGAACTATGAGAGATGAAAAGGGGACTGCTTCATCATCAATAAATCAAGATGAATATATTAAGCCGGGGACAGTATTTATGGATATGATAACTTTTAAAGATGTAACCTTTATTGAATTTATATATGGTATATCAAACATACTTAGAAGCAAGAGGTATGGTGCTATATCTAGTAGAATAGGTAAGATGAATAATGTAATACTAAAGGTAGCTTTTTCAGATTGTGAGCTTTTTTCCAATCTTGAATTAACTCAAAGTGTATATGATAAGTTAGCTGCAGCATCGGAAATAGAGTTCCCTCTTGAAATAAGTAAAGTGAAGGAATATGCTAAAAAATCATTTGGTGATTTGCAAAAAGGTATATTTGGTAATGTTACAGAACTTAATGATGAGGAATTAAATACTTTGCTCGAGTACATAAAAAGTGCTTACCAAGAGGATGGAGAGGAGAAAGCAGCAGATTTATATAGAGAACAATCAGCGCAGTATGGTAAGTAGAAATGGAAATTTACAAATATACCTTAGAATTTATGGAGGAAGTTTTTTTTTCTAGCCAAGAGATAGATACTTTATTTTCTACCAAGCCGTTTATTGGTAACTATGCGCTTACTTATGCTATGGGGTGGTGCAATTCTAAATATGATCAAAATTATATAAGTTATGAAGAAGACTTTAAATTAGTCAATAGTAAAGGGTTGTATATTACACCAGCGTATATAAAAGAACCTAAATACAGTTTGTTTACTTTTAATGCCTTATCAGATAGGTATTATCACAAGATGGAAAGAGCCTTGGCTAATTATCCACAAGTGGGAAAAATAAAGGCTTTATCCGTAGGGAATAAGGCAGAGGGGTTGCTCTTTTCTGAGGATGAACTCAAAAAAGTTAGTTATATTCGCCTCGGTAAATTTCTTGGTAAAGTCAAGGTTAGTTATGAAAAATGCAGTTTTGATGTTACAAGAGCTGATAAGCAGTGCTATGGATTGGTTAACTCAGTGGATTTAAGTGAAGATTTTAAGGCTAAAGGATTTGACCTTATAAACATGCATCCTGTTTCTCTTTTAAAAAATCTTAGGGGAGAAGGGGAAATGTATCATATAAAAACAGAGCAAGGGGAAATTTATTACCCTTGTCATGTAAAACTTGGGGGGAATATATGAAACGTTATACTGTAACAGGGGAGTTTTTAAAAAAAGCTCCTTCTTCTCCTTATTTATATCATCAAAAAAGAACACTCGATGAACTCAGAAGCAATTCAGTTGTATTTAATACTTATCCAACAGGTGCTGGAAAAACAATAGCGTCTCTATTGTACTTAAAGGAAAATATAAATGTAGATACATTGTTTATAGCACCTACAAATGAGCTCTTAAGGCAACATTCAGAGGATATAAAAGAATTTGTTTCTAAAAATAAGTTGCCTCATATAGTTGTGAAAATTGATGCTAGTGTAATAGAGAAATTGCGGGAAGGTCGTAGAAAAGGTGCAACATTATATGAAGTATTAAGTAATCCTCTGCAGTTTAGGGAGGAACTTTCAATAGAAAACATAGAGTATGATGGTAAAAGACCAGTTATAGTAGTAGTTAATCCAGATATTTTTTATTATTGCTTTTATTCACTATATGGGAATAATGATAAGGGTAATTTAATGGATATTGTAATAAAAAAATTTAATTACATAGTAATTGATGAGTTTCATTATTACAACTCTAAGCAGTTAGCTAATTTTCTCTTTTTTATGATTTTATCTAAGGGATTCAATTATTTCAAATATGGAAGAAAAATGTGTATATTAACAGCAACTCCAGATGCACTGGTAGAGCAATATTTGAAACGTGGTGGTATTGAATATAAGATTATATCAAATGAAAATGAAAATTTAGAAAGCGAGGTATATGAAAAATTAAAAACTCTTTCTGAGTTAGATTTATACGTTACGAACAAAACACTAGATGAAGTTGTTTGTGAGCGGTATAAAGATAATCCATTGAAAAATGATTGCGTAGTTATAAGTCAGTCAATATATAGAGTCAATAAACTAAAAGATCAGCTTATTAATAGTGGGTTTAGTAAAAATGATATAGGTATTATTACAGGTGCAATAAAATCGGATGAGCGAAAAAATGCTGTAGCAAAACACCTTATAATAGCAACACCAACAGTTGACATAGGGTACAATTTTAAAAAGCAAAATAAACAAAGTCAAAATATTGATGAAGTAATAACTGAAGCTAATACATGCGATCAGGCACTACAAAGGCTTGGGAGAGCTGGAAGAATACTTGGTAAAAAGGTTCAAAATGAAAGAAGTAAGGTTGTAATATGTGTTACAGATGAGGTATATGAATCTTTTGAAGAAAAAACTGGAGAGATATCAAGATTAGAACTTAAAGAACTTATAAGAAAAAGTATGCCAGAGCGAAACATAATGAAAAAATATATAGAAACTAAGGGTATATTAGAATTGTGTTTTCCAATGAAGGAAATGGATAGGAAGATGTCACAACAAAACAAATATATTATAAGAAATTTATTTGATATGATCATATCTGTATTTGCACCAAAGAGTAAGGAGAACTTTAAAGGGTTATCTGCAAAAATAAATAAATACAAGACGCAATGTATATTTATTAATGAATATAACAAGTCAAGTGAAAAAAAAGAAGTAGTTCAAAATATTGACAATAAGTTATTTATTGATTTTTATAAAAATTATTGCCAAGATGAAGATACAGAAGAGGGTGTAGATGACTCGATGCTTGACGATTTTTCAGAGGAAGAAATAAAAATTTTAAAAGCCGATGTTGAGGAAGAGCTAGTACATTATATTAATTCAGAAATAACTAAAGTAAAATCATTAATTAATTTTAGAGGCTCTGATATTAGTAAGCCGGCTTTAGTTTTTGATAAATATTATAAATTTGGGCAAGAACATAGGCTGTTTGTATATGATATTTTTCATTTAATGAAATATTATGAAATAGATTGGTATGAAAATAAAAGAGACTTCGAGAAGGCGGCAAAAATTACTCTAAGCGATTATGAAGAAGAAGCAAATGGAATAGATAAAATAGATATTTTTATAATAGTTAATGGAATAAGAGAAAATGCCATAGAAATTACTTGGGAGTACTCATTTAAAGGTGAGCAGGATGCTTTTGATGAAAAATATACAAATAAGGTTGAAGCTATAAATAATCTTAATTTAGTTGGATATGAATATACAACTCGAGGAAGAGAAGGATTGGCTTTACCAGAAAAAATAACCAAAGCGTTCAAAGAAAGTTATATAGCGATATACACTATTTCACGGGAACCAAAAGAAGAATATAAAATTAGAAAAATAATAAAGAACCAGCCTATATTTCTTCAGAAGTTAAAGGTTCAATTTCCAGAAAATGAAAAGGAGTATTTGATAATAACAGGAACTAATGGAATTAGTGTGGACAGTGAAATTGTTAAAATGAGGAGCAAAAGTATTAAAGAAGAATTTTTCATAGTGTAATAGGAGGATAAAATGTTAAATTATTACAATATATGTTTTAGAAATACCCAAAGGATTGAAAACACAATTGATACTGCTAGAATATGGCACGGCATATTTTTTAAGATATTAAAGGAATACAATGAGGAAATATCAACTCAGTATCATGGGCAACAAAGCAAGCAATCATTTTCTATATCTCCTATATTTTCTGAGCAATATTCTAATATTAAATATTTTACTAAACAATCTTTATTAAAAGTTAATATAGCTTTATTTAGTGATGAAATGCACAAAGGATTGCTGGAATACATTAAAAAAAACAGTAGTGTTAATTATGGAGAAGCAGAGCTTCTAATAGAGGAAGTCCATTTTAAGATTATAGATGAAGAGGTTTTAGAAGCAAGTAGAGTTAAAAGAGGAACAATGAATTTTATAAGCCCAACAGCGTTTAGGATAAATCCAGTAAACTCACCACTTCCAAGTCCTAGAAGGATATTTAAAAGTTTAAGTAAAAGTTATAGTGAGATTTTTAAACATGAACTTTTACCAGAAGAGGTTATTGATCAAATTGAAAAATATGTTGTAGTAGAGGGGCTTAACATTAATACAGAAGTAGCTAAATATAGAAAATTTGATATAACCGGTTTTAAAGGAATGGTTACGTTAAATGTTAAATTTCCAGATAATGAAATCCAGAGAAACTTAGAAAAATTGTTTGCGTTAGCCTCCTATGTGGGGATAGGTTACAAAACAGGAATGGGGATGGGTCAATGTATAGTGTTGAAGAAATAGATAAGGATTCTTTTTACATTGAAGCCAGTGCTGTTAACACCTATATTTATTGCCCGAGGCGTTGTTACTATGAATATATTCAAAATGAATTTGAAAGCAATGTACATACTATTCTTGGGGATCAAGTTCATGAGAATGTAGACGAGTTTGGCGAAGAAGAAAGGCGCGGCAAGGTTATATATAAGAGTGTTAAACTAATTTCGGATGTGTACGGTGTAGTGCTAAAGGTTGATACTGTGGAGGAGAATGGTGATGAAGTCTATCCCGTTGAGTATAAGAAGGCTAAAAAGGGTTTATGGAAAAATGATAAGTATCAAATGGCATTGCAAGCTATGCTATTAGAAGAAAAGCTTAAAAGACCAGTAAATAAAGGATATATTTATTATGTTGGTTCAAAGGAGAGAGTGGAATTTAAGATAACTAATAAACTTAAAGGAGAAATTATGAGCATAATTGATAATATAAGAAAATTATATAGTTCAATGAAGATACCGCAGGGTGTAGACGATAATAGGTGTAAGTATTGTAGCATTAATAATATATGTTTGCCAAAGGAGAGGAACATACTTAATTCTATGAAAAATTCACGAGAGAAGTAATATATTTTTCTGAAAAAATACTGGGAGATGATAAAATGAGTACTCTTTATGTAACGCAACAGTACACTACATTGAGAAAGGAAGATGAAAGATTAAAGCTATATAAATACAAAGAGCTCTTAATTGATATACCTATATTTAAGGTAAAGCAGGTTGTTATTTTTGGAGAAGTAACAGTAACAGCTTCTACAATAAGGTTATTTGCGGAAAATAAGATAACTTTATGTTATTTAACAGAGTGGGGCAAATTTATAGCGAGAATGGAAGGTGAAGTATCAAAAAATGTTATTGTGAGATTGAAACAGTACGAAAATCACATAGATATAGATAATGGATCTGCTAAATTCGCTAAAATATTTGTGTCTGGTAAAATAAAAAACAGTAGAACAACACTTATGAAAAGCAATCGTGGCGAAGCAAAAAGCGAAGCCTTTAAGAAGGCTATAGATGAACTTAATAGATTGGAAAAACGTCTTGAGGATCAAGATAACGTCGACTCAATAAGAGGCATAGAAGGAAGAGCCGCCGCCGTATACTTTTCTGTTTTTTCTGAAATGATAAAAGGAGATTTTGTTTTTGAAAATCGTAATAAAAGGCCACCCAAAGACCCTATAAATGCTATGTTAAGCTTTGGATATGTATTGCTTGCAAATGAAATTTCCTCAGCAGTATCTAGTGTAGGACTCGATCCAAATATAGGATACCTTCATAGGCTTAGATATGGAAGACCATCACTAGCTCTCGATTTGATGGAGGAGTTTAGGTCTTTGTTCGTGGATCGGTTAGTCATTAGCATAGTTAATAATAAAATACTTAAACTGGATGATTTTGAAACAGTTTTGGGCGAAGTAAAAATGAGCAAGAAAGCTATTAAAAAATTTCTTGGAGCCTATGAAGGTAAGAAATATGATGAAATATACCATCCCTTATTTAAGTACAAAACCACATATCAACAATGTTTTCATATGCAAGCAAGATTATTCAGTAAAGCATTGATGGAAGAAATTGAATATGTACCTTTTTTAATTAGATAACAGCAAAGGAGTATGTTATGATATATTTAGTTAGTTATGATATAGTTAATGATAGAAAGAGGACTAGACTTCATAAAATGCTGAAAAATTTTGGTGCTAGAAACCAATTCAGTGTTTTTGAATGTGATTTAGATGGTAAAAAATATGTTGAGCTTGAATATAAAATAAGAAAGATTAAAATTGAGAAGGGTGACAGCATTATGGTATATCCTATATGTTCATCTTGTGAATCTAAAATTATAAGAAGAGGTATATTTGTTCCACTTGATGTTACAAATATGATTTATTAAAGCGCAGGCCTATGTGTAATTAAAACACCGGTACCCTGGCGATGCTTTAGAATAGGCACTTGAGAAGCAATTACTATAATATCTTGTGCAAATATTTAATGGAAAATGATACTTGGCGAATAAGGTGCCTATAAACCAGTGGTTTCAAGGGGTAAAACGCGAGCGATTACTTAAGACATTAAGCTCCAATGGAGATTGAAACTTATATTTAATGCCATTAACGGGATAAGATATATTATTACTTAAGACATTAAGCTCCAATGGAGATTGAAACATAGCTGTTTAGTTATGACTCCCGAACATATTGCAGAAAGATTACTTAAGACATTAAGCTCCAATGGAGATTGAAACAAAATTAGTAGTGTAAAAGCTACTTTTTTTATTTTATTACTTAAGACATTAAGCTCCAATGGAGATTGAAACTAGGTTGTGTAGCTTTGAGTGGTGGGGGTAAGGCTGATTACTTAAGACATTAAGCTCCAATGGAGATTGAAACGAGGATAATGGAGAGTGTATGATTATAAATTCTACGGATTACTTAAGACATTAAGCTCCAATGGAGATTGAAACTAACATGCTATCAAATGCCAGTAAGTCTGGTATTCATTACTTAAGACATTAAGCTCCAATGGAGATTGAAACGGAATTACATAAATATTAGAGACATCTTGGAAGTTAATTACTTAAGACATTAAGCTCCAATGGAGATTGAAACACTGGTATGTCATTAACCCAACAAGGTGTAGATTTTATTACTTAAGACATTAAGCTCCAATGGAGATTGAAACGAAAAAAATATGGGATGCAATTAAAGCTATTCCTTCATTACTTAAGACATTAAGCTCCAATGGAGATTGAAACAAAAATGCCTTTTAGGTTTTTACGGCTTCTTTTATCATTACTTAAGACATTAAGCTCCAATGGAGATTGAAACTTTATCCAAATAAGCCTGTTCAATCTCTTTGCCGATTACTTAAGACATTAAGCTCCAATGGAGATTGAAACGCAATATTTTTAACCACAAAACGTGGAAATTGCATATTACTTAAGACATTAAGCTCCAATGGAGATTGAAACATGTCTGGATTACCACCCATTCTTTCTATTTTCTTATTACTTAAGACATTAAGCTCCAATGGAGATTGAAACACTTTATTAGTTTCCATTAAAAATCACTCCTATTAATTACTTAAGACATTAAGCTCCAATGGAGATTGAAACTCATAGTACCTGCTGCCATCCTCTACATACTTTGTACATTACTTAAGACATTAAGCTCCAATGGAGATTGAAACCAGTATATTTATATCCTATACATTTTTTAAATAAGGATTACTTAAGACATTAAGCTCCAATGGAGATTGAAACAGATGAATGTAATAAGTATTGGGAGTTAGACCACTATATTACTTAAGACATTAAGCTCCAATGGAGATTGAAACTGATGCACATAAGAAATTAGTTTATTATTTGCTTGGATTACTTAAGACATTAAGCTCCAATGGAGATTGAAACTCACTTTGTCCAGAGCAATCTAATAAAATTAATTCATTACTTAAGACATTAAGCTCCAATGGAGATTGAAACATTGTTTCTTGTTTGACTTGGCTTCATGGTGTTGATTACTTAAGACATTAAGCTCCAATGGAGATTGAAACACGAAACCGGCACGAGAGGTAATGGATGATTTAAAAATTACTTAAGACATTAAGCTCCAATGGAGATTGAAACTGCGGGCTACTCGTGCTATTCGCACTACTAGGTATAGATTACTTAAGACATTAAGCTCCAATGGAGATTGAAACATTATATGATTAGTATCTTTTATAGAAGTATCTTTTAATTACTTAAGACATTAAGCTCCAATGGAGATTGAAACAAAAAGATAGTGGATGCAGTCATTGAGGCAGAGGTACATTACTTAAGACATTAAGCTCCAATGGAGATTGAAACTTCTTAAGGGATTATAGGTATATCCTGCCTTAGAATTACTTAAGACATTAAGCTCCAATGGAGATTGAAACTGATCTAATTTTACTATTATAAATGTAAGCTTCATATTACTTAAGACATTAAGCTCCAATGGAGATTGAAACTTGTATAGTTTTCTCTGAAGGTTGTCCATTACTTTATTACTTAAGACATTAAGCTCCAATGGAGATTGAAACATAATTATCAAATATAACTCTAATAACTTCCCATGTTGATTACTTAAGACATTAAGCTCCAATGGAGATTGAAACTAGGATTTTAACCCGACACAACTACAAATAAAATAATTACTTAAGACATTAAGCTCCAATGGAGATTGAAACAGACCTAATACAAACGGATGATGCTGATTTTGGAACATTACTTAAGACATTAAGCTCCAATGGAGATTGAAACTCCGTAGCTAACTTAACAAGAGGAACACTGTCTATATATTACTTAAGATATTAAGCTCCAATGGAGATTGAAACAAAGACTCACTCAATAGTGGGATAAAAAAATATAATAAATTACTTAAGATATTAAGCTCCAATGGAGATTGAAACTGAATAAGTTCAGTTACATAAGGATCATCATCTTCAATTACTTAAGATATTAAGCTCCAATGGAGATTGAAACACTAATAATTATTTCACACCAAATGCTATAAATTTAATTACTTAAGATATTAAGCTCCAATGGAGATTGAAACAACAACAGATACTACCTTACTGAATGAGGTAGTGTATTACTTAAGATATTAAGCTCCAATGGAGATTGAAACAAAACAATACGAAAGCATAGGACAAAGAGTAATTACATTACTTAAGATATTAAGCTCCAATGGAGATTGAAACATAAGATACTCGAAAGGTTATAGTAGTTTTGTATCATTACTTAAGATATTAAGCTCCAATGGAGATTGAAACTTAGTTATATAAGCACCAACATTTTTTATACTTTTAATTACTTAAGATATTAAGCTCCAATGGAGATTGAAACTTGTTTTAGACTCACACCCAAAGATTTTAAGTTATTGATTACTTAAGATATTAAGCTCCAATGGAGATTGAAACACATCGGGTTGTAAGTATGGGTGTCCGTTTTTGTATTACTTAAGATACTAAGCTCCAATGGAGATTGAAACGCAGGGGCTAATGTTGGCTTAATAGTTATGCTAACATTACTTAAGATATTAAGCTCCAATGGAGATTGAAACGATACAATAAAGATTGATCCTAAATTAGGAATTGAATTACTTAAGATATTAAGCTCCAATGGAGATTGAAACGGTGTTGCTTCTTTAGTTTCTACGCTTCCAGTTTTTATTACTTAAGATATTAAGCTCCAATGGAGATTGAAACCAGATGTGATTTTTGATAAGATTTCTGCATTATCTGATTACTTAAGACATTAAGCTCCAATGGAAATTGAAACAATGAAATCATTATCGGTTGTCTTCCATACCTGATTACTTTGAGTCAATATTACATTTTGTTACAATATAGGTCTGCGAATTTTTCAAATGGCATTACTCGTTTTATAATCTGAACTTCAAGATAAATAACAAAAGATCTAATAGCTACACTGAATTTTATAGCATACTAAATTATATTTATGAAAATTTAATGAAAGCTATTAATATAGTTTTATCAAAACCTCATCATGAGCTGATAAAAGATAGGAGGGTATGTAAATACCAAAGCTTAAAAAACACAAGTATGGATACTATAAAGTGGCTTGAGAAAAGGCCTCATTTATTAGAATATATAGATGGTAGAAACATTCCAACTCAGGCTTTACAGGTAACTAAAAAGGTAACACTCGACACTAAGGAAAATAGATTTCTAAAGTTTATGATAATAACTATAATTCATAAGATAGATAGTTTTATAAGAACTTATACATCAACACCTTGGAAAAAGAATGAGGATATTATAAATAAGTTAAACACCATGAAGAAAGCAATAAACAACAAACTAAAAACCTCATTTTTAAAGGATGTAGGGAGTGATTATAGGAATACATCTATGTCCTTAGTTTTCAATATGGCAAGTGGATATAGGGAGATATACAAATACTATCTAATGCTGCAAAAGGGACTAAGTATCAATAGTAATATATTTTCATTATCAATGAAAGAACTTAGTTTATTATATGAGTATTGGTGTTTTATTAAGATAAATTCGCTACTTAGAAAGAGATATAAGCTAATAAGTACAGACTTTATAACTATTAATAGAGGTGGAATATTTGTATCACTTAAAAAAGGCGTAACATCTACATTAGTATATGAAAATCCCAATACTAAAGAAACTTTCAAGGTAAGTTACAATGCAATTAAATCACGAAAGGTTAGTAACATAGGGTCTAGAACTGAAGGCAGTAAAACAGTAACGCAAAAGCCTGATAATATGTTATCTATAAATAAGCTTGGTAGCGACAAGGCTTATGAGTTTGTCTTTGACGCAAAGTATAAGATTGATACATCAATAGAATACCAGAAAAGTTATGGTGGCATTGGACCTAAGGAAGAGGATATAAATACCATGCACAGGTACAGAGATGCCCATAGTATATAAAAACAATAAAACAGGGGTCTATAACAATTGCGTTTTTGGAGCATTTGTATTGTTCCCATATAAGGATGAAGAGGCATACAAAAATCATGACTTTTATAAGAGTATAGAAGAAGTAAATATAGGTGGTATTCCTTTTCTTCCATCAACTACAGGACTTATGGAAGAGTTTTTAGATAAGCTAATAAATGAATCCTCATATTCAACCTTTGAAAGATCACTTGAGCCTATAGGACGAGAGGGCTATATAAAAGATGAATACTTTAACGATAGAACGGTTCTTGTAGGGTCGCTGAGAAATAAAGAGCAACTTGAAATAAATCTAAAAGGTAAGTTTTATCACACTAAATGCAGAAATATTAATCTAGCAGAGCATAATATTAAGTTTGTAGCACTAGCACAGTCAAAGAGGCAGTTTGCAGGTGAAGCTGGGATAACTTATTATGGCAAGGTAGTAGATATAAAAGTTGTAAAGAGAAATACTATAAAGGATATACCTAGTGATTCTGAGGAAGATTATTATGTTTTTAAAATTGAGGCATGGGACAAGCTCTATAGAAAAATTGAAGTAAAAGGATATCAGGTTCGAAGTTTGATTTATACTACGGAGTATTTACTTCATAATGCGGTGATAGTAACGGAGCTTTGTATAAAATCTAAGGAAGAATATAGACTATGGCAAGAGCTTAGGAGGATAAGTTCCTTAACTGAAACAGAAATAGGGGAAAGTATTGATAAGGATAGTAGAATTAAGGGATTTTCTATAGAAGAAATGAAGATATTTATTAAAGATGAGGAAATCAGGGTAGAGTACAATGGGAAATCGTATGGTTTTAGTAGGGGAGATGTTGAGAGGAAACCTAGGGGTGTAGTGGGGAGGATAATAGAGATTTTAATAAGAAGATTATCAAATGTTTTGGTAATTAAATGATTAAATGGTTGATAAGGATATGGAATACCTTGACTACAAATATTTCAGAAAAGTTTGGCAGTTCAAATTGATAAATTATATGATAAGTAAAAGGCCAGGAAAAAAAGCAGAGTACTTAAAAATGTTCGAAATGTGGGTATGAAAAAGAGGTACCTGAATTTGTTGCGTTTGAATGTTATACACCTGAGGAATTTGACATGGAGAGCGGTAGTCCTATTGTTTTATGTATTGAATGTGGTTCAGATATGATAATTAAAAAGAGATGCTACACTATTTAATTGAGAATCACTTTTATACTCGACCGTAGGGAAATTTTGTTCTTGAAGGAATGAAGACATTTATTAAAGACTATGAAATTACGGTTGAGTACAATGGATTACTTTTATGACGAAGGTGATTGAGGTATAATAGCATTAAGTATATAAATTTGTCAGAATGATGAGGTGGTTAAGGCTTTGGGTGGTTGAAGGACTAACAGATGTGGAGGAGAAACAAAAAACTATGGCAAATGTAAGGAGATGTTTTAATGGAAAAGGTAGTAGCAACATGGATTAGGTATATTCCTTTATTTAATCAATTTTTTATTAAAGCTGATAAAAAAGAATATCAAGGATGTATGGAGTATGTTGATGATAAATTCATATTACAATATTTTTCTGAAAAATATGTAATAGAATTTAGGGATAATAATGTGGCTAACGATTGGATAAAATCTATTATTGAAAGATACTATTTTAGCGAAAAAGAGGTATCTTTAAATTATGAAAAGCTAAAAAATGATTTGCCTTTTATAAGCTTACAGATATTGAGTGTTGAACCTGATGAATATCTTATTAGGGTTAAATCAACAAAAAAAATTTTCAACTATGATATAAATAATTATTATATTGCACATATGGAAAATGATTTAAGGAGAATAAAGTTATTTCGGCCTATTGGTGAAGGTAAAGAACTAAAAGCTAAAAAGAAACAAGTTCTCAATAAATATGAAATATTGTGCAAAGACATAATTAATTTTTAAAAAAAATAATACGATAAGAAGTATTCATTCAGAAGTTACATGCATATATTCATAAATACATAACAAGTAAAGGATTTTATTATATTCGTAGCGCTAGCACAGTCAAAGAGACAGTTTGTAGGCGAAACTCGTATAACTTATTATGGTAAGGTAATAGATATAAAAGTTGTGAAGAGAAATACTATAAAGGATATACCTAGTGAGTCGGAGGAAGATTATTATGTTTTAAAATTGATAAGTGGGAGCACTTAGATAGAAAAATTGAAGTTAAAGGCTGTCAGGTGGTAAAGTTTATAAAAAATACAGTTAAACACTTGAATTTTTAATGGCCCTTTATACATAAAAATATGTATTTCTGAAGACATGATTCGCAAATGAAAATGTAGATTATTAATCTTCAATTATTAATCTACGCTAATTAATTAGTAATATAATTAATATGGGATTAAGTCGGAATTCAAGGTGCAATATAGAGTAGATATAAGAATTAACAGGTGGATAACATGGGTACCCACCTGTTAATTTTGATTATTGGTAGAGTAATGAAAATACTTGAATGTGTTCGATATGATCAAGTTATTGAACATGTAGCAAATCAAAAGATAAGTATAGATCTTGATGATGCAGTGAAAGTAAATTATGCTAAATTCCAAGGAGTTGAAGTACCTCAAGGTGAAGGCGAAAAAGTGTTGAAAGCTGTTTTATTGGCTAAAATATAGTTACACATATATAATTTTATTTATTATAAAAATAGTGCAATTTATAAAATATCTAATTTAGAGGTGGTGAATATTGTGAGTATAACTAAAGTATATCTTAAAAATTTTACGGTTTTTGAAGAAGAAGAGATAGCATTTTCAAATGGGATAAATGTAATTATAGGAGAAAATGGAACAGGTAAGACACATTTATTAAAGTCAATCTATGCAACTTGTGAAATGTCAAAAAAACCAGATACGGATATTGATATTATCAGTAATTATTTTAAAGCGGGACTAAGTAAAGGTGAATTTTTCACAAAGATTTTAAAGCCACTAATTTTAAAAGTATATGCGAATGAGTCTAAATTAATTGAAGACAAACGATATCTTATGGGTAAAGTTTCACTTAATATCAATAATTCTAAAACAATAGTTAGTGATACTGATGAGGAATGTTCATATGAAATAGGATTTCCAGATAAAGAACAAAAATCAATTTTTATTCCTCCAAAAGAAATGTTGTCACATTCAAAAGGATTTTTGGCATTAAATAACAAGTACGATATGCCATTTGATAAAACTTATATAGATATTATTACAAATTGCGAATTGCCAGAAACTAGGAAAAACTCAGAATTGAATAAAAAATTGTTAGCCATTATCTCAAAAGTAATTGATGGAAAAGTAATTTATGAAAATGATACTTTTTATGTAATAAAAACAAATGGATTGAAAATAGAGTTTTCATTGGAAGCTGAGGGGTTTCGTAAATTTGGAGTTTTGTGGAGATTAATAAGAAACGGACTAATTGAAAAAGAAACTATTCTTTTGTGGGATGAACCAGAGTCGAACATTAATCCAGAGTTGATACCAGTTCTTGTAGATATACTTATTGAATTACAAAGAGATGGTGTTCAGATTTTTGTTGCAACCCATAGTTATAACTTTGCCAAATATTTTGAGATTAAACGAAAAGATTCGGATAGGGTATTGTATCACAATTTATATAAAACTGATAAGGGTGTTAAATCACAAAGCGCAGATTATTTTGGAAAGTTAGAAGATAATCCTATTATTGAAGCAGATTCCAAACTTTTAGATGAAGTTATCAAAGGTAATTTTGAAGAGTAGGATAGTCTTTTAATCTTTTGGGCTTGTAAAGGAAATGAAAAAGAATTACCTGTAGCGATGTGTGATTAGTTATAAATTAGAAATCACAATATAATGTATTTTCATCATGAAATCTATGGAGGATAATTGAGATTGGGAGGGATGTGTCTAACTAGGCACATCTCTTAAAAATGTATTAACGACTTTAATAGTATATAAATATATTATCTGAAGATATTAAAAAAAGTTCATGTTTCAATTGATTTTATAAAGCAATATAGCGCTACGAGTAGAAAAGATATAGATGAGCTATTAATGGATAAACTTCCTAATATTTTAGATGAAAATCAGAAAAGAAAAAAGATTAGTAATTTGCTAACTGAAATGTCTAAGAAAGATAAGTCTATAAAGAATGGTGGCTCAGATCATAAACCTGGCTGGACGATAGATTAAAAATTAAGAAGAACTTTAGTAGTATTTAAGAAGAACTTAAGAAGTGTTTTTAAAAAAAACAGTTTATATAAACACTGTAAATGGCTCTAATTAAGGCGCGTATGACTTTAGAACTTCTTCTTAAAGCAGTGTAATAAAAAATATTAAGAAGAACTTAAGAAGAACTATGTGGAATTTAGTAGTCTTGGCACTGAAAATTCAAAACAAATTAGCAGTAAAATTTATCCGTTTAACTCTCGAATATTGTAATAAATAAGACTTTTGAGTATAGTGAAAAATATATAGTAAAGTGGCAATGGTAAATGTAATTTATACCATTGCTGTTTTTATTGAAACTAAAATGTTCTCTAACAATAATATTAAGTTTGTAGCATTGTCTTCTATTAATAAAGAAATATCAAAATTAAAAGCAGTAAAATAAGAGAGAATCGTCAGAAATGATGGTTCTCGTTTTTATGTCCATAAAGATATACAATTTAATGTATCTTTTTCAAAGCTGTTGCAGCGACCCAGGAGATGAATTAAGGAGAGAACAGTTCTTGTAAGTTCCTTAAAAAATAAAGAGCAACTTGAAATAAAATAGAACTGTAGGGTTACTTGAAAGTTATGCATATATATAAAGTTATTGGAAAATTTGACGATATAGAAAGTAATAGCAAAATGAATATAGGTATGCACAAACATGTATTTTATAAAAACTGTTATGTGCATTTTAATGATGGGAGTAGTAATTTGATAGTAAAGTATATATATATTTTGCTTTTTATTAATGAATTAATTTATATGGACTATAAAATATAACATATATTTAAAATGAATTTTGGAGGCAAATAATGAAAAAAAGATTAGCGTTAGCAACAATTTTATTGACTCTAGCAAGTTCTCATAGTGTATTTGCTGATAGTGGTGTAACAAATGTAAGTTCATTAAACTTGAGACAAAAACCATCACTTTCATCCTCAATTTTATCTTTTATCCCCATCAATACGAAGATAAGTACTTCGGGAAAAAGTGGTAATTTTTATAAAGTAACCTATAAAGGGAAAACTGGATATGTTTATAGCTCATATGTAAAAATAGTACAAGCTACTACGGCACCAATTAAATTAGCTAGTACAACCCAAACTGGGGTAGGCAGTACAAAAGTATGGTATTTAAATGTACGTAAAACAGCAGCTACAGGTAATAATATTATTGGTATTATTAATCCAACAAATAATATAAGTTTATATGGAACTGAAAATGGTTATTATAAAATTAAATATAATAACACATGGGGATACATTGCAAAATCATACGTAAGTACGTCTGCAACTTCAGCAGTGGTTACAATACCGGTGGCATCTAGTACATTATCTAGTACAACCCAAACTGGGGTAGGCAGTACTAAAGTAGGGTATTTAAATGTACGTAAAACAGCAGCTACAGGTAATAATATTATTGGTATTATTAATCCAACAAATAATATAAGTTTATATGGAACTGAAAATGGTTATTATAAAATTAAATATAATAACACATGGGGATACATTGCAAAATCATACGTAAGTACGTCTGCAACTTCAGCAGTGGTTACAATACCGGTGGCATCTAGTACATTATCTAGTACAACCCAAACTGGGGTAGGCAGTACTAAAGTAGGGTATTTAAATGTACGTAAAACAGCAGCTACAGGTAATAATATTATTGGTATTATTAATCCAACAAATAATATAAGTTTATATGGAACTGAAAATGGTTATTATAAAATTAAATATAATAACACATGGGGATACATTGCAAAATCATGCGTAATTACTTCAAAGGTTACAACACCAGTACCAAGTACAGCTTCTCAAAAAAAATCTCTAATAGCAAATGCAGAAAAATTAATTGGAATACCTTATATATGGGGTGGTGCAACAACTAGTGGTTTTGATTGTTCAGGACTTGTACAGTATATTTATAAGAGTATCGGTGTTACTTTGCCTAGAACAACTTATCAGCAAGTAGGAGAAGGTAGTTCTGTTAGCATAAATAATCTCGAAGTAGGAGACTTAGTTTTTTTTATAGGTAATGCGCATGTGGGAATATATGTTGGAAATAACAAATTTATAGAAGCACAAAAAAGTGGTACACTTGTAAAGATAGCCGACTTAAGTGGTTATTGGAGGACATCGTTTGTAACAGGAAGAAGAATACTTTGAAAATTAAGAAGAACTTTAGTTTTAAATGTTATTATATATGGTAATATAATAAATATATATAACTTAGAAAGGGTGATAAATATTATGGGAATACTAGATAAATATGATGAATCAATAAAATTAACATATAATTATGCATATAGAATGTTAGTTCATTTAAAGAATATCACAGATAATTTTAGTAATATAAAAAACCCAGATGATATAACGATGGAAGTGTATAGAGATTCAATTATTAAAAAGTATGAAACACTAGAAGACTTAACTTGGAAGTTACTTTCTAAGATATTTAAATCATCTGGTTTAGAGATAAATAATCCAAGAGGGTGTTATAAACAAGCGTTTAAGGAAGGATTAATTAATGATATAGAAATTTGGAACGATATTTTATTATCAAGAAATTCTACATCTCATATTTATGATGAGCAAGATTATGAGAAAATTAAAAATAAGATAATAAGTGATTATACAGGTGCCATAGAAAATCTATTAAGCAACCTTTCAAAAGTGGTAATGTGATATGTATGGAATAGATAAAAAAGTATATAGAAGTTTGATTAATTATTTCCTTAATAATAACAATATAGATAAAGTAATAATATTTGGGTCAAGAGCAAAAGGAACAGAAAATATAAATTCAGATATAGACTTATGTGTAAGTTATATAGGTAAAAGCAAAGGAACTATTGTAGAGGAAATTAATGATGTAATAGGAATATATTCTTGTGATATTGTTTTTCTAAATTCATTAAATGAGAATATAAAAAAACAAATTGATAGGGATGGGATTGAAATTTATCCAACTTCTGCCCACTAGGGCAACTGTTATCTGGGATAAATAGTAAATTAATTAGTTTGAATTTAGAGTGAGCAGCACTGGCTGGAGTGGTAGCTTAGTGGTGTTTATTTAAACAAAGGTTGGCATAAAAAGGCTATGTTTATGAATAGTGTTGATAATATGATAATTTTTAATGGAAGCCCAAAACGACTTCCATTAATTTGCATTTTAAGAAGGTGGTGAATTAAAAAGCTTTCATCTTTGAATTTTAAGTTTTGAAGCAATCAATGTAAACTCACCTGGAATATTTTTATTGGAATCAAATCTCGGTCCTTCAACAAGTTTGTCAATAATAAACCCCGCTGATGCAAAAGAACTTATAATTTCACCCATTGTCCAATATCTTAAAAGACACTTAGGAAATTCATTCTGTTCAGCAACTGGGAAAAGCTTTTCATATGCGACTGCCCCAATTTTTAATTCATTTTCAAAATAATCTCCTGTTAGTTCTAAACTATCGTCTCTAACTTCAAAAATATCTCGTACTTTGAATATTTTCCTAATTGGGTGAAAATCATTTAAAACCAATCTACCACCTATTTTCAGCATAGAATATATTTTTTGCGAAATCTCATTTAAGTCCAAAAAGTAATGCAGTATTCCACCTTCCATGTAGGTAATATCAAAACTATTACGCATTTCATCAATATTCAATTCCGAAAAATCTGATACGATGTATGTTAAATTTACACCTGCTTCTTTAGCGACTTCAATTGCATATTTCTTGTTATCTTCAGAAATATCTACAATAGTGACATCAGCACCAAGTATTGCCAATGGAATTGCCTTTCTCCCACAGGAACCAAGTAAGTTAGCAATTTTTTTCCCATTCACGTCACCCAGAAACTCAATATCTCTTCTTAAGTATATTTTAGGTTGTCTTATCATATCTTTAGCAACATCTTTAGGTAATCCAAATTTATTTACCCATAATTCATAAGCCCTGTAAGACCATGCTTTTTTATTTACCTCACCTTGTTTATTCATTATACTTTTTACCCCCACTTTACCTAATAATTCATAAAATTCCACTATTGTATCCTTATTTAATTATACAACATATTAATATAATTATTCAAATATTTAACATAATTATATATAAATTGCTTCTCTAATTTTAAAATCTTTCAATTTAGTATCAGTATGGGATGTGTGTGATTGAACTAATAAAAATTTGCTTTTTGGAGCATTTGTATTGTTCCCATATAAGGATGAAGAGGGATACAAAAATCATGATTTTTATAGGAGCATAGGAGAAGTAAATATAGGTGGTTTTCCTGTGCTTCCATCAACTACAAGGCTTATGGAAGAGGTCTTAGATAAGTTAATAAATGAATCCTCATAAAATGCAACCACTTTTGTATAGCTGTTTCTTTTTCAGTAAAAGCTATCGCTCTATTATTAGATTTGGGTGTAGCATTTATTGAAATGGACATGTAAAGTTTAGATAGTGCTGTTGAACCCACAGTTTTATTTTCAACGTTAGCATAAGACGTAAAAGGTAATATAGATATAGCTGTATGTAAATATGAAGATGCCTCCATATAGTGAGATATTTTATCTTCCTCATCAACTTTACTGTAATCAATTCCAAAGCAACCTGTAAGTTGATAAATGCAATGTGTAAAATTGTGTCGACATAAATGAAAGATACGAATTAAAACACAGTAAAATTCACTTCTGAAATAATACGATATTCTGGTTCCTTGACTTTATTTTCTCTCTACAATTTCACCATTATTTTTCAAAATACTCTTCCCTGGAATATAACCTCTTACAGAACTTAATGGATAAACAATACTATCTTTTCCTATTACTGTTCCTGGGTTTAAAACCGAATTACATCCTACTTCCGATAAATCGCCTACAATAGCACCAAATTTCCTTAAACCAGTTTCAATAATATCTGTACCATATTTTAATTTTACTAATGTTCCATCGGATTTTAAATTGGAGGTTATTGCACCTGCCCCCAAATGGGCTTTATACCCTAATATTGAATCACCAACATAATTGTAATGGGGAACCTGCACTTTATTAAAGAGGATTGAATTTTTAATTTCAGTGGAGTTTCCAACTACAACATCATTACCAATGATAACATTGTCTCTAATATAAGCGGAATGCCTGATTTCGCAATTATAACCGATAATCGCTGGACCGTTTATAAGAACACTTTTTTCGATAGTAGTTCCTTTGCCAACCCATACAAATTCCTCTATTCTTTCAAAATCAGTTGGCAGATTTTTTGCGTATTCAAAAATAAAATTCTTAATTTTTGTAAGAGCTTCCCAAGGGTACTTAACCCCTTTAAATATGGCTTTTGCATCTAATTCTTCAATGTTTAATAGTTCATTTACAGAAATTTTCACAGTAATCCTCCTCTAATTTATTTCATCATATATTACAATTTCGTCATAAAATATATATTCAATCATACCATATTTACTATAAATAAAATCTATTTATAAATCTTTAAAATGGCTAATAGAATCAAAGTTAATGTAGCTCAATTATGTATTCACTAATGGTATTGTTCCTTCAAGCTGTGTTTGGAATATCATATTTTATTTTTGGAAAACTCTTTGGAATAACAGGTTCATTTCCAATAAGTAAAATGCTTGAATTATTAATTCTTGGATGGGTTGGAATCCTTCCACTTATTGCAATACAGATTCATCTTTCATTAAAATATGAGGATTTTACAAAGTCTATAATGATAGCATCAATATGCACACTAGGTGGATTCTTTATAGGAGCTATAAGCGGCATAAGATATTTATGGCCATGGGCTCTTCAAAAAATTCCAATGGATCTTTCAGGTGGAGGCATAGAAGGGGTAATTCCTAAAGCTATTTACATTCTTTACTGCTTAATTTTTGCAGGCGTAATAGTAACAATTGGAATTAAAAAGTTTGAAAACATGGAAATTAAATAAGATTATTACAATCCCTGATTTTAGATGAAAAATCATTAATTAAGCATATAATTCTTAAAATAATCACTTATATAGTGTTTTTTTAAGTATTCATATAAATATTAAATTAAATTAACATTTCTCTGAATCACACCAACAGAAAATAAAAATGCATTGCTACCTTTTGGGTTGGTATACAATATACGAAAATCACGTAATAATTTACGAATAAATCTATCTTTCCGATAACAATTCTAACGCTTCATTAGCCATCGTCAAAATATTATGCTGAACGTCATATGCATTTTTCAAATCTTCTTTATTATACCATTTAAGTAAATTAGATTCACCATCTCCTGGTATTGTATCAAAAGATTTTGCAGTTGCATAATAAACAAAGTCTATATGATAATGTTCTGGATTTATTTCACCGAAAATTGTGTGCATGGGATTTATTAACAATTTTTCTCCTGCCAATTCGCATGAATTCTTAAGTTGGTTATTTATTGGATTGTATAGATTTATTTTTAAACCTGATTCTTCTTGTGCTTCACGAATACATGCCTCTTCTGGCAATTCATTCAATTCGATATGTCCACCTAAAGGAAGTATTTTTTTAGCCTTTTTATGTAAATGTAATAATACTTTATCCTTATATACTATAAAGATGGAAACCGTAAAATGCCTATCCATCCCCTATCACTCCTCCCAAATTTTATATTGAATATTTCATCATAATTTACTGCTACGACTTAATCACTAGAAAAATCATACCATTAAACACCATTTTTACAAACTATAGTTTGATGCAATAGTAAATGAAAATGAATTATTTGGAATTTGGAATCCTTCTTTATTAAAATATGAAAGGGAATAGGATTTCTGTGGTAATGGGGTAGCATGAACAAAAATGATATTTCGTACGTTAAGAAAATTAAAAACCCATAAATGTAAAAATTTAACTCGTTAAGCAACTGTAATAATAGTATAATTAAATAAATGTTTTGTGTCGCAACAGTAGATTTATACGAATGAAGACCATTTTTATTGAATGATTTGAAGTGGGAGGTTATGGAAGTGAAAATAATATTTTTGCTTACTAAAAATATTAGTGTAAAAGAAAATAAAGAAATAGCAGAAATAAATAATATATGTTTTCAAGATGTTCCTGATGAAGATTGCAAATTAGATTTTGTTGATGTTAGTCTTGGAAAATTTATTATGTATGATAATGATACAGCGATTGGCAGTTGCGGGATACATAAAAGGAAATCCGAATATGATGGTGAAGAGTATATTTTAGGTGGCTTTGGAGAAGTGGCAATATTGCCTCAATACAGGGGAAATGGATATGGAAAAGTGTTAACAGAAAAAGCTATTAAAAACCTATATGAAATAAATTGTGATGTTGCATGTTTATGTGTTGACAGAAAACACAATGCCTATAAATTATATCAGGTATTAGGATATACATTTCTTCAGAGGGATGCATATTTTATTGATGCTCTTGGTAAAGAAAAAACAAATGATTCTGTTATGGTATTAGGAATAAAAAATAAGGAACTAGCAGATAAAATTTTGAATACCAACCATAAATTTAATTACGGCAAAGATAAAGGTTATTGGTGAAATATACATATATAGGTTCCTTTTTATCTATCTTACTCAAAATTCATAAATTACGTCATAACAGACACAAAATAGTAGTCTCATTCTTGATTTATATTTCATCAAAATGGCAAATACTGTCTTGTGGCTGCTTTTTACACGAATCGTTGCCGTACCCCTAAAAAACGTAAAGGTACTATAGTGAATTTACATAAAAAATATTTTGATAAACCGTTTTTCGTTATTAATAGCAGAAGAAAATGAAAAAGTTGTTAAATCAATGAAGAGATGATAAAGCTAAATACATCAATTCATTATCATTTAAAAATTACTAGTATTTTAAATAAGTAAAGGAGATATAATCATGATAAAATTATCTAAAATAAAAGTAATAACAACAATTATTGCTATTGTTATTGTTGTTATTACAGCAACCATCTTATATCCATCAGGCAAAGAGTTTAATAAAACATTCAATAATTCATTTGTAACTAACAATGCTAAAACTCTGTCAAAAAATTATACTATAAAAATAAATGCTAAAATATATAAACGGTATTCACTTACCCACTTTCATAACGATACAATATTAGCGGGCACTATAACTATAGATAATAAAAAATACATTTTACATGGGAGTAACCTTGGAAAATTTACAAATAATGTTTTATTCGGAAGGGTAGAAGAAAAATCAACAGATAGTTCATCAAAATATACTCTTTTTATGTTTGATGACTTAAATTCAATATATTTATCTAGCATTGATGATAAACAATATATAGCTGCTCCAGCAAAAACAATAAATGACTTTAATATTTTAAGTAATAAAAAATAGTGAGAAGTACTTGCCTATTCCACATTTTTTAGTTTGTTCGCCTACTTATTTTTTTATTTTATAAAGAGAAAAATTCTGCATTCAAAAGTAATAGCCAAAGTTCGTTTTAGTAGAATAAACCGGCCTAATTTCGGTATTGAATCGTATGAATAAATAAAATTAAGGGGGGGGTGTTATTTTGAAAAAGAGGTATACACTTCTTGTAATTAGTGCTTGGTTAATTTTATTATTCACTGCATGTGCAAAACAAGAAATTAAACAAACGGTAACACCATTTGAGAATATTCCAATAGCTTCAGCTAAAAGTATTGAATTTTCCAATTACACTCTAAGAAGTGAAAATAAAGAATTAGGTAGGATAAAAACAGTCACAAAAAAACAAGACATGGAAGATATAGTGAAGTATATTAAGACGCTAAGTTGTACAGAAAGTACTGGGGAAATAAAAAACGCTGAATACGAGATTAATTTAAGAAATGGCAAAGATGGCATAGCTGGCGATATATATACAATTATATTATCTGAAAATCGGATTTGTGTGTATGTTATTGGTACAGACACAGACCACCCTGCTATATCTATATACAATTATAAAGACCCAAAACTTATTAATGAATTGGAGAGAATATACAAGGAGATAAATTATAAAGAAGTACTTATGATGGGAAAATAACTTGGAGCTAAATAAAGTGTGAATTAAGAAAAATAATTGTTGCTACAAATAATTAATTCGGAATGTTCTTAAAAGGCGTACTAACTATATGATACGCCTTTTTAACTTTTCCATTGGTTATAGTATGTTTGAACTGCCCGTATTAGTTAGCTTTAAGCTGTTTTTTAATTCCTGTTGGTGTGATTCAGAGAAATGCTGGCGAGACCCCATTTTTCTCGTAATAACTTGATACTATTTCTGTTGTTTGAACTAACCATTCCGAGCTTGGGAAATGCTCAATGCAGCATTTTAGGAATCTTTGCCTATTCCCTTGTTTTAAAATTTCAGTAAAACATAAATTATAGATCTGAACATTTTATCGCTCAACACCTCACAGCCACAATCAAGCGTTCATTTTCCCATGCTGAGATTACAAGAATGGAATTAATAAACGGAATATTATAATCCTTGAAGCCAATTTTCACAAAGTTTTGGCCAGATTGCTACCGTAGGTTCATCCTCACCTAATCCTAAACCATGGGGACCTTTGGAGAATATATGTAAATCAAATGGTAGATTTAGCTCATTTAGAGCTTGAGCAAAAAGTAAGTTTTGGCGCTGAAAATTCCAGTGATCGGTCGCTGTAATCCATAGAAAAGTCGGTGGTGTTTTCGCTGTAACATGTTTATGGTTTGAAGTAAAGTCTATAAATTCATCCACTGTAATATCTTTTGTTAATAGAGAATCTGGCGGCAATTTTTCCTTAGAAAAGGGAGATGTCTCAGCATAACATAAAATGATCGCATTAAGTTTAGAACTCGTTTGATCAATCGGATCGTTAAAATCTGGTTCTCCCAAAAGCATCGACATAATTTGCGCATTTCGACTATCCGGTTCTATAATTCCATTATCAAAACGAGTTCCTACAAAAGCGGTGAGATAACCGCCAGCTGAAAATCCTATCATGCCGATCCGTTCCGGATCAATATTAAATTCTAGGGCATGATACCGAATATACCTTTTATTATTATATCTTCATCAAGGTCATTTTTGATTCTTAGCCCATGTAACAGGAAATTTGATACTGCTTTTCCTCCATCTTGAGTTGCTGCATTATAATCCTCCAATTCTATATATAAAATAAATTATTTTTTGCTGACATTTATACTCCACTTATTGCTTCACAACTTTCTTAAGCGTCTATTTAAATGATATCACTGGATACATCAATGTATCAACCTACAACATTTTTCAGAAACAAAAATGCGCCATCCAGATTTTGTTTTATGGCGCATTTTACTATTTATTTTCTTTTTTTATTTTCAAAACAATTTTCTGTATACTTTTTGAAGATAAATAATACATTTCCGAAAGAATTTTTACAGAAACACCCTCTTCGTAAAACTTTCGGATACCATGCATATCAAAATGGATCATCATTAGAATTACTTATGGATATATTTAATCATTCTTCAAAAACACAGACTTTAAGATATATTGGCATTACTGAGGACCAAAAAATAGCAATGAATCTATGTGAAAAATATGATAAAATAGGAATAGTTAAATATTGTAGAGATACTTTAGTGAGTAAGTTAAAAAGGAGTGATGTTTAAATGAATATAATTATGAGGTGTTTTTGGGACTAAAGTGGAGGAATAAGAATGTATTATTCATCTATTCCTCCTATCAAATGCTCAGTTTTCTAAAACTGTGTCACAGTATTATTTTACTATGAAATAATGATAATTTATACTAGGAGGATTAAAAGATAATGAAAAAGACAGTATTACTATTTTTATTAAGCAATTACGCTGATTGGGAAGCCGGTTATGTAGCTGCCGAATTGAATTGTGACGATGATAGCAATCCTTACTGCATTAAAACCATCAGCTTATCCAAGGCACCAGTGCACTCAATCGGAGGGATTACGGTATTACCGGATTATTCTCTAGATACAGTACCTGAAGATTATGAAGCACTAATACTCATTGGGGGTACAGGCTGGCGGGCATCTGAGTCCAATAAAATTGTACCTTTGGTCAAAGCAACATTACAAAAAGGCAAGCCTATTGCAGGGATTTGTGACGGGTCTGTTTTTCTGGCAAAGCATGGGTTTCTTAATGGTGTTAAGCATACTTCAAACGATTTAGAGGACTTAGAAAAATACGCTACAAAGGAATATACAAATGCGCAAGGTTATGTAAACGAACCTGCTGTGATGGATGGTAATATTATAACTGCAAATGGATCAGCACCTCTTGAATTTGCCAGACTCATTTTCAGCAAACTGCATCTAGACTCTGAGAAAGTTATAAAGCGGTGGTATGATTTTAATAAGCTAGGCAAAATTGAGTTTGAAAGAGTGCATTCTACCAATTTCTAGTATGTGGCTCACTTTCGTGTATGTTGATTGTATCTGTACATTCCTTAACGTTGTAAATCCGCATAATGTTGGCGGTACCCCACTTTAACTAACTTGTTTTGAATTGTAAATAACTGGCTTAACGTTGTGAATTTACGCTTTGCGAGCACTACCCCTTTATTGCATAGGCTTCAACAATTAATGATACTAAAAATGAGTAATTACAGCAGCTAAGGAGTTTCCGTGAACGCTCTAAATTTCAAAGGGGGAATTAGGTTATGTGTAGTAATACAAACCTAGCTGATCAGAATATAAACCTTGATTGGCTTAAAGATATAGCAATACACTATGATTTTACTATATTGGAGGAAAAATCAGACAGCTTTTCTAAAAATGAAGGATGTTCTATAAAATGCAAAAAAGGATCTCTGGTTCTAAAACTTGAATATAAGAAAGCTTTTAATAAGCAAATGGCATATTTTGCTGATATGTATGATGAAGAAAATAAGAAAGATATAGAAATGCCATACTATACTGAAATGAATGGTAATATAAGGCAACAAAAATACAGACTTTATAGCAGTTATTTAAAAAAGGATGTAGGTAGGATGATAGCAGAGTCTGCCAACCATAATTCGGATTCAAGTTTTCGAATAACTATTGATAAATGGGACTATAAAAGAGGCTATGGCTTTGCATCAACAAACGCAATACCAAAGATATTTATACATATTACTCAACTTCCATCTACTATAAATGATAAAAACGACTTAATTTATAGAGATTTTTTAGTCAAAGGCCTGATACGAACAGACAAAGGTTTCAAGATAGAGGAAATTATTAAAGAAATTGATTATAATGATTCTGCTGCAGGATTGGATCCCAAATCAAAAGACATTAAGTTAGATTTAAATACTATAACTGCTAAAGGAGTGGTCATTCTACCAGAAGAAATATCACCATATTCACTTATAGACCCAGAACAGTATAAGATTGATTCGATTTATAAAAAAAGTGATGATTCTTATCAAATCAACATATCATGCGAGGTTGACAAAAGGTACAGTTTTAGTGTAACTATTATACCGCCTGGTGAGATTGCAGAAATGACGAAAAGGTCTAAAGGGTTTGGGGCTATCTCTTCTTTCAATGAATTTAGAACATCATCTCTTCCTTATTCTATTATGAATAACAATATGAGCTTGGTAGATAAAACAGATTTTTATAATCTATGGCAAGCATTACTGTATTACAAAGATATAATCGAACAAAGTGATTCCAAAGGTGCAATTCATGTACAACAAAACTTTGGGTTTTAATGATTATTATTCTGTTATACGTACAATTTATAATTTGGGCATTTTTGCCTATACTCACGAAAAGGTGGAATAGGCAAATCATTAATTCGATATTCTCTGAAACATAGCCATTCCAAAACTAAGTGCCTATATTTATATTTCAAAACATGTACTATTCATTTGACATGTGTCAGGGGTAGCGTACGCAAAATGATATTTCGTACGTTACCACAATATGAGTAAAGAACGTTTTAATGGACATAATTTCAAATAAATATTATTTGGGATCTGAATTTGCATGGTGGGAATAGATATCTTAAAAATATTAAATTTGATTTTGGGAGCAAGTATTATACTATTGTGCTTAATTATATTTGCTATAGTATCGGTATTGATACATTATTCATTGACTTATTATGGTGAACATAAAAAAATAGAGTTAGAGGTTTTAGGGAAAAAAGATCTATAAAAGCTTACCGAATAAAAAGTATTTTGTTCGGTGAGCTTTTGTTTTGGTAATAATGATTAAATTTAACTATTAGTACCGTATATAATCAGGCATTTTACCTTTATAATATTTCATAAGAAACGTCAGATTTGATACTAGAAGGTGGGTGGACTAGCTTGTGGCCAAGAAAATGGACTAGCTGTTGAAGTGTAACAGTCAAGGATGGCTTGTCAATTTACTTGAGCTGGAAACTTGTCCTTTCCTTGAGGACCTAAGAGTTCTACCCTAGCAAATACCACTTGTGGTAAAAAACTTAGAACCATATAAAATAAAGCTCGCGTTTTCATTAAAATAGCTAATTTGAGTTTAAAACGTTAGTCCAAAACTTTTGCAAAGCTATTTTATGAGAAAACCGGTAGCTGTTTTAGGAAACGTCTAAATTTAAGATAACTAATACATTATCTTTATTTCACAAGAAAGATAAAACGGTCATATTATCAAAAGTCAGTATGATAGTTATAGGAATAAAGTAATTATAGTTTTTTTATTAAGAATTAAATCTAAATTCATTTCAATCTATAATTAGAATTATGATAACTACAAAATGTATTGAGTATTTTTGTTTTTTTATATGAAATCTATATTATTAATAGTATGATTATGTAAATATATTTTTTTATGTTTGTTAAATATACGAGATGAATCAATCAATCCAAAAATCTTATTTATATAGGATACTTAATCCTAGAACTTGCATTTACATCATTGTCAGACTGGAGTTTATTTTGTTTGGTTATTCCGTTAGGCTATCTATTTTTCGCTTTGATTGGAACATTTATTGCGGACTTTATTCTTAAACACAGAAAAAAGGCTTGTTAAATAACCTTT
The DNA here is from genome assembly GCF_026650985.1 of Clostridium estertheticum. Classification (GTDB taxonomy): domain Bacteria; phylum Bacillota; class Clostridia; order Clostridiales; family Clostridiaceae; genus Clostridium_AD; species Clostridium_AD estertheticum_C. The sequence goes on along the minus strand of NZ_CP086239.1, from coordinate 2,079,085 downwards.
TTTAGCTACGTAATCGTAAAAATATTTTGAATTAGTAGGGGGAAGGATTATGAAGTCAATGATATGTAAAAACCCAGTAATATCGGTAGTTGTTATAAATATAATTACTTTCATTATGTGTATGTATGCAATAAGCGAAAGGGCATATGCATTTACAATATTAATAATGGTCGTAGCCATTGTAAATAGACGAATTATTGAGAAGGGACAAAATATTGATAAACAAAAGAAAACTACAATGTTTATTAGTTTCTTTTTAATAGTGATTATTCAATTTGCTTATGCTATGTATAAGATATACGCAAATCATTAATGCGTTATAATATACAATATTCTTTTATGTCGACATAAGTACCTCCCAGATCATCAGATGTGAGGGGGTAGTATATAATGTGTTAATATCAACAAATGACGTGAAATTGTTTATATCCAATTTAAAGTAATTCTAGTATAATTATCTAGATATATTCATTTAAAATAAGGAGATGATGCTATGACAACAACGGCAACCATTTTATTAACTTTATTTAATTTTTTTGCTATAATCGTTTTTATAAGTCTAATTTCAAGTAAATTTAGTAATTATGTAATTAATAATTTTAATATTACAAATAGTACTATGGAGAATATTAAACAAATATTAATCAAATTTAACCTTGTAGTTGTATGTTTAAGTGTTCTCTTTTCACAGATGGTAATTTCTAAAGAATTCCCTATAATAAAGTTTATTGTAATGGGTATAATTCTTGTTGTAGATGGCATATGTGTAATCTGTTTATCTGCTTATTCAAAAGTACAAAAGAAATTAAATAATTAAGTTACATAGCCAGAGTTCGTTTTATATCCGATACGCGAACTCTAGCTATATGACTAGTTTCCATGACCTCTATATAAAATAGTTTGTTTCAAAATAGGCAAATAATGCGTCACAACTTTTATTGAATATTATCAAAACATCATCGCAATATAAGTAGCTTAAACTTATGTTAATACACAAGTTTAAGCTACTTTAGGTAATTCACTTAGTGTAATGTATGTGTTGCGGATTAGGAATATATGTCGTCACTAGTCTCTCCCTATCTAATGATATGGTGAGACTATGTTTAGTGTGTATTGATATTCTGAATGTAACACAATTGAGTTACATTCACTTTGAGACCATTACTCATTTTTAAAGAATTGTAAATATACTCAATTTATAGTAATTATGTTATAGTTAAATATATAATTTATGACGAACTTGTAAAAAAGTGCGGTGTTATTTACTATTTTGAGAGGAGAACAGAAAATGATAGATATAAAAACAAAAAGATTAGAAATAAAAAAATTTGTTATTAATAATTGGATGGATTTACAGGAAATATTTGTTGATTTTGGGTCATCAGAATATGCAATATATGACTTTCAGATGCCTACCTCGGACAGCCGAGTAAAAGAAAGAACTGATTGGTATATAAAAAATAATTTTTTTGCAGTTTACGAATTGAATAATAATAAAGTAATAGGATATGTTTGTTTCAATGGTGAAAATTACAAGGAGTTAGACTTAGGGTATTGCTTTAACTCTCTATATCAAGGTAAAGGTTATGCAACTGAGGCTTGCATTGCTATAATCAATTATGCGTTTAACACTTTACAAGTAGAAAGATTAACGGGTAGTACTGCAAATTTGAATTATCCGTCTTGTAGGGTGTTAAATAGGTTAGGTTTTTCTAAAACAGGTGAATGTATTAATTCATTTAGAAAAACCACTGAAGGAAATCCTATTGAATTTGCTGGCTCATTATTCTTATTAAAAAAAGATGAATGGATGAAAAAGGATTATTCTCACATTAAATGAACTTAATCGATGATTTCAGTTAGTGTATATTTTCCTTCTATTTCGTCACAAGTAACTCCATATCATTAGATATGGGGGTACTTGCTTTAAGTGTATATTAATATTCCGAAAGTAACATAAATGTAATTGAGTTACATTTGCATTGGGGCTATTGCCTATTACTTAAAAATTTCAGTTTCAATGTAACATATCGTGTTGAATTGTTACATTGAATGTATTTTAAATAAGATAAATCTACACCAATGAGGTGATTACAAAAGTTATCTGACTGGGTACTATATTGTTCAAACTATGATTTAATACAATACAATTTACTTATGGATCAACAGTTTTTTTTGCTTCAATAGTACCGTATTTACTAGAAAATATCACTATGGAGCATGGAGGAGCAGTCATAAAAAATAAATCCAAGGAAGCTTTGGATAATCTTCCTCAAAGAACCTCCATTCCGTTCATTCTTCTCTTCATTGCAATTCTTTCAGTAAACTAGTCCAAAGCAAAAAAAATAATTGCCACTTCTCCCAGGGGTAATTATTTCTACAGTTATTATGATTAAATATATTACATTCATGATCCTGGATATATCATATAAATAGATATATTCAAGGCTGCAATTACTTAGTTGAATTTAACTAAATGCTTAACAACCCATATATAGCTTAAAACAAACTTGAATTTTTTTGTATCTTTGTATTAGTATGTTTTACAATAGTTTTAAATAATTAATAAATTAGTACTTTATTTATATAGCCAGTATAGTGAATTTTGATAGTACAACCTTGTTTTCTTTCCCTGAAAATAAAGATAGTGTAGCAGCTATCTTAAATTTAGAGGTTACCTGCAGCAGCTAACGGTTTTCTCATAAAATAGGTTCGCATAAATTTTAATTAATAAATAAATTTTAAATTCGCTATTTTAATGAAAACGCGAGCTTTATTATGTATGGTTCTAAGGCTTTTACCACAAGTGGTAATTGATAAGTTAATGCTCAGGTGTCCTTTTTAATGTATTAAAATTATTTTTTAAAGCATTCCATTCCAAGTTCCAGATCACTTTTTCCAATTACCTTTTCTATAGTTCCATTTTTAAGTTCAGCTGCTAGAGCTAAAATATTAGTTATAACTTTACTAAGCTCTTTGAGCTGCACTTGAGATTTAGAAAGGTTCGTTTCAAGTGTAGTTGTTAAGGTTTCTTCCTCATGCCATTTGGATATTTGATTCTCATATAAACATATGAAATCTAATTGCTTCGAAAATACCTTAATAACTCTTTCTACTATTTCATCATTCAAAACATATGGTTTAGATTGCGCCTTCAAAAGATTTTTATATTGATCTTTAGCTTCTTCTAGTTGACCAAATATCATTGTAGACATCATAGGTAGCATAGTGATAGGGTGCCAATTTTGTTGCTGTTTCTCCATGAATTTAGTCCTTTCAAGTGATGTGTTTTTTATAAGATAGTACCACAAAAATGATATATTCGAAATTTTAATCGCTTAATAATCTATATAAATCAATGTTTTATTTAATATATAAAGGTAATGATTTATGGAAAATTGTGTATTAAGTTATGACGCAGTATAAGAAACATGCGTCTTAACTTACCTGCTTAACTTTATAATAACGTAAAATGTTTATGAACATCTTTGTGTAATAATAAAGATAAATCATTGCAACCCCTATTATTATATATTCATATGGAAATTTAGATTTCTCCACGGTATGATCAATATCAAGCTTAAACGCATACGTACTTGCTTTTCTCAAATGCCAAGGTGAGGAAACAATAACAGCGGTGTTGAATTCTCTGCTTTGCATAATTTCTCTTGAATTTACCAAATTTCCATATGTATTTTTTGAAAGTTTTTCACGAATTATACTGTAATCAGGAATCCCTAATTCTATTAAGGCTTTTGCCATAACATCAGCCTCAATATGGTCATTACCAACGGCTGCACCATAACATATTATAGTCTTGGCAATTCCATCGTGATATAACCGTGAGGCTTTATTTATTCTCTCTTTTAAGATTGGTGATACATTTCCATTTTTTTTTGCATGGTAGCCAAGTACGATAATCACATCACTTTTTTGTCCATTATTATAGACCGCTTTCTTAAAGTTATAACATATTACAATATATAAAATCATAAAATACAATAATATTAGGCATAAAATATATAATAGTATCATTTAACATAATTCCTCTCACATGTGTTCATTATTACTCTTAGTTAACAACACAATAATCTATTTTTAACTTCTTTTACCATTAAATTTATATGGGACTCGCCAACATAATCCGACTAAACCCACACTAAGGATATAAATGGAAATAAAGCAGGAGTAAAATACTCTTGTTGATGAACAATATTTTACTATTGTTCAAGTATCATCTATTTAAGAGTGATGAAGAATTTAAGAAAAAAGCGATACAACTAATACTTAAGGCTTACCAATACTCCACCTTCCCCCAGGGGTAACAAATTATCCTTTATCTTTTATATGCCAAAACATATTTTTACTTTTTATATTAGCAACCAACAACTTGAAACTATAGCAGATGAATCATAAACAGTACCTCTTCTATCTTGACGAAATGTGTCACTCATATCCGCTTCATCATCTACATCATAATACATAGGCACGAAAAAATTCATAAAAAAATAAAAAAGGGAAATAATAATAATAATTAGCATGGTAGAAATGTTATAATTGTTACTTTTTATTACATTTATAACATCCGATTTTATACATAAAACTGGAGGAGAGAGTTTATGATTATAATAATTAAAAACGGTGAGGTTTATGCACCTGAATACATAGGGAAAATGGATGTAGTTATTGCTGGAGGTAAAATTGAAGCTATTGCTAAGAGTGTGTCCGTTCCACAAGATTTTGCGAAGGTAAGAGTAATTGATGCAGAAGGTAAACTAGTATTTCCAGGTTTTATAGATGCCCATGTGCATATTACAGGAGGTGGAGGTGAAGGCGGTTTTAAGACTAGAACTCCTGAAATTCAACTTTCTGATATTATAGCTGGTGGAATTACAACCGTGGTGGGTTGCTTAGGCACTGATGGGGTATGTAGAGATATGAAAGGACTTCTTGCTAAGGCAAGAGCATTAGACGAGGAAGGCATTAGCACCTATATTTACTCAGGATCCTATCAAATACCTGTAAATACAATTACAAATAGTTGTAGATCTGACATTATGCTTATAGATAAGATTATTGGAGTAGGGGAGATAGCTATTTCAGACCACAGGTCATCACAACCGACTTATGAGGATTTTATAAAGGTAGTAGCAGAGGCTAGAGTAGGTGGGCTGCTCTCAGGTAAAGCCGGAATTGTGAATGTACATCTTGGGTATGGAGAACGAAGGTTACAATATTTAGTAAAAATGGTCAAGGAAACTGAAATACCAATTAAACAGGTTATACCAACTCATATTAATAGAAATATTAATTTGTTTGATGCAGGAATAGAATTTGCCAAACTGGGTGGAATTATTGATATGACTACTAGCTCTGATCCAGACCATCTTGAGGAAGATGAAGTTAAGGCAAGCAGAGGTCTTAAGATGGCATTAGAAAGAGGAATACCAGTAGAACAAATTCAGTTTACTTCTGATGGACAAGGGAGTATGCCTATTTTTAATAAAAAGAGAGAACTTATAGGACTCGGAATTGGATCTACTAAGTCTTTGTATATAGAGGTTAGAGATGCAGTTCTAAAGGACGGTGTAGACCTTGAAGTTGCACTAAAAGTGATTACTTCAAATGTAGCAACTAATTTAAAACTATATAATAAAGGATTTGTGCAGGAAGGTAGGGATGCTGACCTTGTATTAGTTAATAAAAATGACTTAAATATAGAAACTGTATTTGCTAAAGGGGTAGAAGTGGTGTCTAAGGGACAGGTATTAGTTAAAGGAACATTTGAAAAATAGATTAAAGCAGTATAAATAATAGCGTTAAAATATAAATATTATATAGAATGGATGGTTAATATTCCATCAGGGAGGAAAATTATATGAAAATGCTTAGTTTTATGGTTTTTAAGGGAAGGAATATATATTCTCATAAGAAGTGTATAAGGCTTAACTTAGACTTAGAAGGATACAGTGAAATTCCTAGCAAAGAGATTTATAACTTTAATGATAAGTTGGTCTGTATGTTACCAGAACTTAATAAGCATAGATGCGCTATAGATGAAGATAGAGGGTTTATAAAGAGACTTACAGAGGGAACATATTTGGCACATATAACTGAGCATATAATACTAGCACTTCATAATATGATTGGTCTGGATGTAAGTTATGGAAAAGCCAGGGAGATATCTGGAGATAATTATTATGTTATTTATCAATATGAGTATAAAAATACTGGTATAGAGGCTGCCAATATAGCTGTGGATTTTGTTAATTCATTAATAAATAATGAAGTATTCGATTTAGGTGTAAGATTAAATAGGTTAAAGGAAATATTAATGGGCGAGCAATTAGGAATAAGTACTTCTTGCATTTGCACGGAAGCAAAAAAAAGGGGAATTCCTATATTAAAGATAGGGGAAGAAAGCATGTTCCAACTAGGTTATGGGAAGTATTCTAAGATTATACAAGCAACTATGGGAAGTGATACAAGTGTTATAGCTGTTAATATTGCACAAGATAAATTGTTAACGAAACAGGTGTTAAGTATGAACTGCTTACCTGTACCATATGGCATGAAGGTAGTAAATATGATGCAAACCATCTCATGTGCAAATGAGATTGGGTACCCTGTAGTACTTAAGCCACAGTTTGGAAACCAAGGTAAAGGGGTTATTTCTAATATAAAAAATGAGAAACAGTTAGTAGAATCATATGAACTTTTAGCGAAAAAATACGTCGACATAATAATAGAAAAGTATATAAATGGAAGGGATTATAGAGTTTGTTGCGTTTATGGAGATATAGTGGCTGTTTCAGAGCGAATACCACCATATATTATAGGTGATGGTATAAATGCTATTGATAGCCTTATAGAAAATATTAATAAGGATTTAAGGCGTGGTGAAGGTCACGAAAAAGAATTAACTAAAATTAAAATAGATGAAGGACTTATAGAATACCTTAAACAAAAAGGATATACACTAAATTCAGTTCTTCCTGAAAAAGAAAAATTATATTTAAAAGATAATGCAAATTTATCAACGGGTGGGTTTGCAATAGATTGCACAGATTTAATTAGTGACGAGAATATAGAAATATGTAAAAGGGTTGCAAGTGCTATAGGGCTTGATATTTGCGGAATAGATGTGAGGTGCGAAGATATTGGCAAATCTCTAAATGAGGGTGGAGTAATTATTGAAATAAATGCTGCACCTGGCATTAGAATGCACCATAATCCGTATTTTGGTAAATCACGCAATGTAGCAGGTCATATAATTGATAAATTGTTTAAGGATATACCAAGAAAAATTCCATTAATATCGGTAACAGGTACAAATGGGAAAACAACTACCACAAGACTAATTTCACATATATTATCAAATGCAGGATATACTGTTGGAATGACGACAACTAGTGGAATATATATTGATGGAAAATGTATACGTAAGGGAGATACCACAGGACCTAAAAGTGCTTTGACTGTACTTATGAATAAAAATATAGATGCAGCAGTCCTTGAAACTGCAAGGGGAGGAATGATAAGAGAAGGGCTAGCATATGACCTTGCAGATGTTGCTGTTATTACAAATATAACTGAAGATCACCTTGGATTATATGAAGTAGAAACAATTGAGGATTTGGCAAAAGTTAAAGCTTTGGTTGGTGAAGCAGTTAAAAAAGATGGGTATGTTGTTATTAATGGGGATGACAAAATGAGTATAAGTATATTACCAAGGTTTAAGAGTAATCTTATAATCTTTTCTAATAATAAAGATAATAAGATTATGAGAACGAACATTAAAAATGGTGGCTATGGAATTTATGTAGATGAGGGTTACTTAATAATACAAAATAGCACTAATTATGAGAAGCTAATCGACATAGAAAGTATAGGCATAACATTCAAAGGCATTCTAAAATACAATATTCAGAATGCTATGGCCGCATGTGCTGCTGCAGTAGGCATTGGGATAGGGTATGATATTATTAAACAGGGATTAAAGACATTCTATTGTAATTTCGATCAAAATCCAGGTCGATTTAATATGTATTTAATAGATAATGTAAAGGTAATATTAGATTACGGGCACAACATTGATGGCTATAAATGCGTGCTTGATGGACTTAAGAATATAAGACACAACAAACTTATAGGAATTATCGGAGTACCAGGAGATAGATCGGACAGTCATATAATGGATGTGGGTAGATGTGCAGGAGAAAATTTTGATTATATTTTTGTAAAGGAAGATGAAGATAGAAGAGGCAGGGATAAAGGTAAAGTAGCAGACCTTTTAGAAAAAGGAGTTCTAAAGTCTAATTTTAACATCATCAATATTAAAAAAGTATTAGACGAAAAGGAAGCTTTTAAAACAGCCTTAGGTATTGCAAGTCCTGGAGATATAGTTATTATATTCTTCGATAAATATGAACCTATAATAGAAATAATAAAAAGTGAAATTTACAAAAAAGAGTGTCAAACTAATAGGTTGTTGGAAAAGTAAAAGCATAAGCCTGTATCCCTTAAAAGCAAAGGAATACAGGCTTATTTTTTATTTAAACTTTTTAATATTGTACTCTGGTGAAACAAAAGAAGTTATTGTATTATGTTTGTTATATAATTATGGTATACTTGGTAAGATATTTTAGATGAGTATGAAATGCTAAAATAGAAAATGTGGATAAATTTGAAAGATATTTTAAATATACTAAAGAATAGAGAGAAAAGGTGATATAAATGAAAGATTATTATGAAATATTAGAAATAACCGCGCTGGCTTCAAAAGAAGATATAAAAAGGGCTTACTTTAAGAGTGTAAGAAAATATCCACCGGATAGATTTGAAGTGGAATTTATGAATATTAGAAAAGCTTACGAAATTTTAAGTAATGAAAAAACTAGAGGACAGTATGATTCAATAAATAATTTAGATTCTGATGTGAAAGAAAATTATAGCTTAGCAAGAACCTATATGGAAGAAGAAGAATTAAACAAAGCAATTAAAATCCTTCAAGGGATGCAGAAAGGAGATCCGAAATCTCTAATAGTAAAAGTATTGCTAGCAGAAGTCTATTTAAAAAATAGTAACAGTGGTAAAGCTTTGACAGTATATGAAGAATTAACTTTGGAGGAACCGGAAAACTCAGCATTTGCAGGATATTTAGCTAATGCTTATTTAAACAGAGGTTGGCATAAAAAGGCTATTTTAGCCTACAATAAGGCAATAGAACTTGATAGTGACAATATTTCCTTGTGGCTTGGCTTAAGTGAAGCTTATGTAGAAAGTAATGAATATTTGAATGCTAGAGATGTTTTAGAAAAGGCCTTAGAGGTAGTCACTGATATAAAGGATAACACAATAATATATCTAGAGCTAATAACTATTGATATGAACTTTGAAATGTTTTCTTCAATACATAAACCTATAGATAAGTTGGCAGAGCTTGCAATAAATAATGATGAAATAAAAGATGATATAACCGCTACATTATCTGACCTAGCATCTTATTTAATGCAAATGGAAAGAATGGAAGATGCTAAAAGGATAATAGAGAAGGCAACAAATATTTTACCAGAGGATAAAGAGGTATTACGGATTAAAAAGGAAATTGAAAACTATATGAGATATATTGATGATTTCCGTAAAATGAAAGAAGATAAAAAAATAAAACAAGAGATCGTGGATCTTATTGCTTTCAATGTACTTCCAAATAATGAATTAGGGATGAACGATGAAGAAGAAAAGGAAGCAATGACTCATTTTCAGGAGTATATCATATTAGATAATTATGATAACGACAAAACTGCTATTAAGAAGCTAGAAAAGGATTATCCGGATTTTTATGATTTAAAGGCAGAGTTTTTTAGTAAATTAACTAATAACATTGAAAGAAAAAAGCTCCAAGTGGAGTATAAACAACAGTCGGGTAAATATAAACATATAGCAGACAGATTTTTTGATGAAGATCATAGTGAAGCAAACGAAGATGGCCTAAATTATTATCAGCCACAGGAACCTACAGTACGAGAGGAATCTAAAATTGGTAGAAATGATCTCTGTCCTTGTGGAAGTGGTAAGAAATATAAGAAATGTTGTGGAAAGTAATGACTTTTATAAGAGTATAGATAAAGTAACCAAGGTTTAGTGATAGCAAGGTATAGGAACTATTGAAGTATATATTTTTATATATTTCAGTAGCTTTTTTGTCGTTAAGGCTAAGTTTGTTAAAAGTTGTATATAATATAATTTCTAAAAAAATAAGAATAATTGTTGAAATTTACTTCATGATAAGGTAATATAAGAACTACATAGAATATAATTACAAATTATCAAATATTTTGAAGATGAGTGGGCTTTTATATATAATTTAATCATGCAATATAGGGGGACTATTATGAGAAATGAGGAAGTGAAAGGAACCATTGACGATTTATGTAGAGTTAACGAGGAAAATGATATTTTAACATTTTATAAGCAAGTATTTAAAGATTCTAGGCCTATAATTATAGATTTAATAGGAACTACAGGAGCTGGGAAAACTACTTTCTGCCAGCAATTTGTAGATGAAGCGGGGAAAAAAATATTAGGTAAAACTATTTCGAGTTCAGGAAATAGTGCTATTATTCAGACAGAGATAGTTATACTTGAGGATACAAAGAATAGGTTATTTTTAAAAGCGAGGACTAAAAGTGATATTATTAGTGATTTAATGTTAGTAGCTTTAAATATAGATACAGAATTCAAATTTGATGTTAAAAAAAGTATTACAGACGATGCAAATATGGCAGGAGTGAAAAATAGTAATAATGAGGTAAGTAGGTTTAATATTAAGTTGTTTCAAGGCGTGTACAATCTATTTAGAACAAATGAGTTACTTCAAAAATTTCAGAAAATAGCCAAAGACCTGCAATTAAATTTTAAAAAGGAAAATAACATTAAGAAATATGTAAACGATGACATAACGAATAAGGATCTTACTCTACTTCTCGAGGATATAATATATTCAAAATTAATGATAGAAAATTTTTATGGAGGTCGTCATGAAATTTCTATGGATCATAAGAACATTTTAGAGAAAACGATAATACCCACCAAGACATTTGATAGATATAAAGAAAGTCGGGAAGAGTTTCGTGAAATAGTATCATTTAGATTACTTTTTGAGCAGGCAATATTGGTACTTAGATGTAATGAAAAAGTTAAGAAAAGTTTACCTGAGAAGTTTAAAAAAGGTGTTGTGCTTCGAGAACTACAGAGCCATAAAAAAATAGAAGAAAAAAGAATGCCAACTAATCTTGAAGGGAATTGTAAGGTATTACTTATTCCAGTAGCTACAGGTGGTGGAATAGTTGATGATAGACTAGTAGAAGAACTAAAAAATGTTATAACATCAGAGCCAAAAGAAAGTATAGTAGTAATAACGAAGATTGATAAGGCAAGCTCTTACGTGGAATATACACAAAACGATTACGAGGGGTTCATTGAGGGGTTAAAGGAGCAAATTGTCACATCACATAATAACTTAATTGGAAAAATAAAAGAACCTCAAATGAACGATGCACAGCATGTATGCAAATTTGATGAAAACACAATGGGAAAAAGGCTAGTTGTATCTTTTGATAATGTGTATTTATCTAAAATAACTAAAGATAGACAAGGAAATTATGATGCTGAACTCCATAAGATAATATGCAGAAATAAAACTAACAGAGAAATATCTGTGAATGACATAGAGGATATAGTCATTATAGATGAGTGGCATAGTTTAGTTTCAGGATTTTAAGAGGATAAAATGGAGAATTGCGAAATGTGGATAGATAAAAAACTATGACTAGTTAATACTGGCATAGCTTTTTCTCCTTAGATATGTTTCCATTGTTTAAATCTATTAGCATAACATAAAGATTTGCTTTTAAAGATTTAGGTGGATTACTAAAGAAAAGGTCAAATTCATTTTCACTCCCAACAGCTACAGATATTTTCGTATCTGGTGTAAGATCAATACAAGCTATTTGACCATAAATATTATAAATTGTTTGGGAGGTAACATAAGGTTTAATTAGAATATACCATTTGGAATACTCCCAGTTAGTAATTTCAAGCATTAAATTAGCAGCTTCATTAATGGTTTTATTTAAACTCCATTCAAAATCACGGGTGTATAAATCGGATAGAATAACCTTAAAAAAATTCTTTTCTTTTTCAACAGTTTGGGTCTGTTTTTGCTTTGTAGAGATCCCTTCTGTTTTATCATTTATGTGTCCAGCAGCTAGCATTAAATCATTATATGTAACTCCGTTGCATGAACCACTAGCGAATTTACTAATTGTATCCGGCGACGGAGGTGATTTTACTAACTTTCGAAGTAATCTTGAGATATGAGCTGCACTTACATTTATTGTATTTGCATATTGATTAATTGAACGATCACCTTTAGCTTTTTCTAATAATATAGCAAATGTAACTAGATCAAAATTGCTGTAATCAGTCATTTAATCACCTCCTTCGTTAAATATTATATCATTTTTCATTGTTTATAGTCAATATAAAATGGAGAATAAATATAATTATTCCAAAAATAGTATTGTAAATATATGCTGTCCATGATATATTAATTACAGATAATGTAATTAAATGCAAACAATGGAATGAAATATAAAAAATACAATTAAATTAGGAGGGGAAGATTTATATGGGATTAAATAAATTTGCATTAAAAAATTTAATGGATGAACGATTTAATAGTAGTTATACAAAGCTTTCTAGGGCTATAGGAGTGGATGTAGCACATGTGTATAGAGTTCTTGCTAAGAATAATACTCCGGGGATTAAGTTTTTTAATGGGATTATTAAGTGGTGTACAGATAATCAGTTAGATTATAGAGAATATATTTTTTTGCCTAAACCATTAACTGTAGTTAACAAAAAATCGAAAGTGCAGTAAACAAAAATAGATAAAATTCAACTTTAAGAATCATAGGGGGAATAATAATGGCTAAATATAGACAGATTTATACAGAATTTTGGAGTGATAGTTTTGTACTTGAATTAGATTCACAGGAAAAACTTTTTTATCTATATCTTTTAACGAACACAAAATCTACCCAGAGCGGACTATATCAAATTTCTCCTCGATTGATTTCACTAGAAACAGGATGTGACAAAGTGCTTGTGGCTGAGCTGCTTAAAAAGTTTTGTGATTATAAAAAGATTTTGTACTGCGAAGAGACAAATGAAATTATGGTATTAAATTGGATTAAATACAATATTCCAAATAATAAAAATTTTTTGGTGTGTGTGCAAAAGGAGATTCAAAAAATCAAAAATAAAGTATTTCTTAAACTATTATATGAAAAATATGAGGCTGCCGGCTTAGATGTAGATACTATTTTCAAAGGGCTTCTTGTAACCATTATGCCAACTGATATAAATGATCTAAGCTCTATAAAGCAAGATCATTCAGAGGATCAAAGTAACAACACAATTGTTATGGATACATCTGATGAATCAAATGAAAATACAATTATTAAGCCCCTTAGTATCCCCTTGGTAGGGGCTACCAAGCATGTGCCAAGTAATAGAATAAGAAGTAAAGAAGAAGGAGTAATAAATAAAGAGCAAAGAATAATAAATAAAGAAGAAGTAGAGGAAGTAGAGGCGACAACTAAAGAATCGTTAATAACTAACTCAGAAAAACCTGCCGATACGGCGGTTGGTATGAACACTATAATTAAAATATTTGAAGAAAATATACATGTTATCACACCACTAGTGTATGAAAAAATGTTGGATTTTACAAAATACGTAAGTGATGAAGTCATAATTATGGCTATAACAGAGGCAGTTAATTATAATGCAAAAAACATCAAATATATCTCGAGTGTTATCAATAGCTGGATAAGCGAAGGAATAAAAACTGCTGAGGAGGTTGTTACCTATCAGAAAAAATGGAATAGTAATAACAGCAGTAGCAGCAGCATTAACAGTGGATCGCACTCTGTGAAAAGTGGTAGCTTTTGTGACTACGAACAGAGAACATATGATTTTGATCTTTTAGAAAAACAATTACTTGGGATAGCTTAATAAATTATTCTATTTAATAAACGTTAAATAAAAAATTAGAAGGTGGTGCTTTAATTATGGAAAAACTAGTTGAAAAGGCTAAAAACGGTGACAGTAAAGCTACAGAACTTATAATTGGAAAGTTTAAATACCTTATATTCAAAGAATCATTAAAATATCATATTCCAGGCTATACCACTGAAGATCTAATTCAACATGGGTATTTGTCAGTAATAAAAGCTATAGCATTATATAAACTAGGCAGCAAAAGCTTTAACGGGTATTGCATTAATGCTATAAAAATGAACCTTAAAGCACTTTTAAAAGGAGAAATAAAACATTTTCGCGAAGTCCCTAGCATTGATATGATAGATTTTGATGCCCAGGAGCATTATGAATTTACCTTAGAGGATGAAGTAATAGCCTACGATGAGGTTGAAAAGTTATATGTTGCCCTTAATACCCTTGAACCTTTTGAACGTTATATATTAGAGAGATTTTATATTATGGGACACTCGCTTACAGAGATAGCAGCTACTACTGATAAAAGTTATTATCAATATTCAAGGATTAAGAAAAAAGCCCTAGAAAAATTAAAGGCAATTATGTAGATATATATTTTTACAACTCCGCACAAATAAGACAAACATCATATATATTAAGTGAAAACAAAATAAAAGGAGTGATTAAACATGGCAGTTATATCAACAAAGGTATCAAGTGTTTTAAAACTTACAATGAAAACAGGTATAGACATCAATGGCAAGGATGAATTTGCAACAAAAAGCCTAGGTAACGTAAAAGTTGATGCAGTGGATGCTGACATTTTTGCAGTAGGACAAGCTATCTCTAAGATCAAAACTTATCCATTGGTTGGGATCGATAGACAAGATCAGTATAGTTTGGTTACAGAAAAGTAAGTTTAAATAAGAAGCTTAAAATCTAAAAACCAAAATTCAACAATTTAAAGGAGGAAAAATTATATGAATAAATTAGTTATGAGATTTTTAACTACTATTGAGGGTAAGTATTTTACGTTAAGTGTAGATGACATTAAAGCTAATGATAAGGGACCTACTATAACAGAAGCCGAGGTAAATGCTCTTATGGATTTAGTTATCGCTAAAAACATTTTTCTATCAACTAGTGGTGATTTAACTGGCAAGAAAGATGCTAAAATAGTTACTACTGATACAAATACAATTACAGTAGCTTAAATAACTATAATGTAATTCCAAAATCCACTAAAAACCCGGTAAATCATAAAAACATTATGATTACCGGATTTTTTTTGCAATTCATTTCGCGAAAATAACAAGCAGAATCCATTACAAAGATTTTTAACATAAAAAAACTACCAAAATTATATCTCTATAAATTTCAGTAGCTTCCACTTTAGGTATACCCAACATGCCACTTGCCATGTGGGTGGCACTAGTAATTCTTCATAAAAGAATGGGAGAGTAGGGCTGAGTGGTTAGAAAATTATCACACCTTGAGGAGTTTTTGTGTATTAACTTTTATGGCGTAGGTATTTGGGGTATAATAATATTAAGAACATAAAGCTATCTCGCTAATCGAGTAACAAACAAATATGGAAACAAAGAATATAGTTTTAAATAATTTTTAACGAGGTGAACAAAATGAAGTTGAAAAAATTAAATTTAATAATCATAAAATACTAAATGATTTAGAAGTTGATTTTTGTGATGGCAATGGAATACCATTAGATACGATAGTTATAATAGGTGAAAATGGAACAGGAAAGACTACCTTATTAAAAAGTGTTATGGAGTTTATGAATGCAGATGAAAGGGACTTTGAAAGAAATAAATATGGTGATGCAATTGAAAATATTAATGGAAGATTAGAACTACAAATTAATAATGATGAGGGTTCATTCTTACAAACATTTTTTATGTATGGAGATGCTAATCCGCAGCAATCTCAATTTAAGGTGATATACATGCCAGCAGAAATTAATTTTGATAAGCTTAAAAAAGTAGATAATACATTTAAATTTTTACCTAGGTTTTTAAATATAGTAGATCAAAGCATAACGGAAAATGTGCCTTCATTTATAGCTACAAAGATAAATAAAGAAATATTTAGAAATAGAAATAAAATTATTGGTGAAGTAATTGATAAAGTATGCGATGAGATAAATATTATATTTTCTATTATGGATTTAGATGTTAGACTTATAGGATTGTCAGAGGATGAAGACACAAAGCCAGTTTTTAAAAATAGTTTAGGCAAAGAGTTTGATATTAATGGACTGTCCTCCGGAGAAAAACAATTGTTTCTAAGAGGATTATCTTTAAAATTTTTGGAAGCTAATAATTCAATTATATTAATAGACGAGCCCGAAATATCACTACATCCAGAGTGGCAGCAAAAAATAATAAAGGTTTATGAAAACATAGGAGTTAATAATCAGTTAATAATTGCAACTCATTCTCCTCATATAGTGGGAGATATTAAAGCAGATCAGCTAAGAATATTAATTAAGGACATAAATGGAGTATCTTTGCTTGATAATGATAAAATAGATGAGACATATGGTCATACTATAGAAAACATTTTAAAGACTACAATGAAATTAGATGGAGTGCAAAGTTAGAGGGACTGAAAAAAATAGAAACTATAGTTGTTGATGAAAGTGTATGGTTGACTCAAGATATCATTGCAACGCTTTATGAAAAAGGTCGTTCTACTATTATTTAATATTTAAAAAACTTTTGCTGAGAGTGAATTTGAAAAATATAGAATTGTGCAAGATAGATTATTTGAAAGTTATTTTGATAGGCTTTTAAATGAGAATGAAAATTAAGAGTGTGTTGGAATATTGACTACTAAAATATATAACTTATATATTTTAGTAGTTTTTTCGTCATTAAAATATAATCCAATATCAGTTATAGAACTTAGGATATATTATGTAAAAAATCATGTTATAAATAGAGTAAACTAGCAATAATATTCTCCAATGGAGGAAATAAACATAATATGTTATAATTAAGAAATTAATGAAAAGATGGAGGATATTATGGGCATTTTTGATGTAATAAAGAAAAGTATACTTGGTGCCAGTTTTGAAAGCAAACTTATGAAATCAATAAGTACACCAATTTTTATAAAGGAATTTAACAAGGAAAGTAAAAATATACTTGATCTTAAGGAGCTTTTTAGGGGAAGTTACATAGACACAAATTAAAAAAAAAAAATTCTATTAGATTATATTGAAGGGAAATTGATATTATGTTACCTTATAGAGATTATAGTAAAAGCAGAAAGTTATTAGAAACATTTAGGCTTATAAAATGTGAAATAGCAACAACACCACAAGAAATTGCAGACATATTTGAAATTTTACCGGATAACATTCCTAATTATGTGAAGGAATTAAATGAGGAATGGGAAACGGATATTACATATGATAAGTCTGAAAAAATATATAAAATAAATGATGAAGACGATGTAAACGGGGATGGAATACTTGAGGCAAATAAATATGTTCAACCAGTTACTGCTGATGATGTAAATTTAATATTAGTATCTTTAATTCAATCTCAAACATTTATGGAAACAAAAATGGCAATAATAAAAAATAGTTTATTAAGACTACTTCCTAAAAATGAAGCTCGTAAATTGAAGGACATGCTTTATTTTGAGAAAAATCCTAATATTGATCATCAATATATTGAATTCAATGTTAAAAATTTAAGATCAGCTATAGCTGAAGAGAAAAAGGTAAGTTTCAGTTATATTTCTGCAGTAGGAAATCATAAAAATCACATAATAATACCTTATAGTTTCGCTTGTGAACTTGGTAAATACTATATTATTGGATATGAAGAAAGCAAAGATTGTTTGATACACTTTAGAATAGATAGAATATCAAATGTTAATATTTTAGAGGAAGATGGAAAGAGAGATAGTAAGTTTAATGTGTATGACTATCTTAAAAAGACCTGGCATATGTATGGTGGAGATGAAACAAGAGTAAAGGTTAAATTTGATAAACGCTGCTATAAGGTAGTAACTGAAAAGAGTTTAGTTGAGGGAAGTCTAATTGATGAGAATGAAGATTATTTTGTTTATGAGTTTGTATGTAATGGTACATATGGTATAAAGCTATGGATTATGGGCTTTGGTGCAGATGCAGAAGTTATAGAACCAGTGGAGTTCAGAGAAGAAATTATAGATAGTATAAGGAAAATGAATAAGGTTTATAGTATATAGGGAAGGGTAAAAATAATGAAGAGCCACATCAGTTGATGTGGTTCTTTTTGCACATTTTTCATGAGAATTGAGAGAATAAAAATTTATTTTTAATAAATAGGAGGGAAGGGCAATTTTTGATAGTTGGCTAATTGTACAATTATGTTATTAGATAGAATTACTTAATTACATATCCAATATGGGGGCTAAAGACTATGAACTACAAAGAACTTGGGAAAGAAAGACTTATAGAAATAATAGAGGAAAAAGAAAAGCTTATAGAAGAATTTAAAAGTATGAAAATTAAATTGCAATATGATGCGTGCATGGATGCTGTCACTGGAGTATTAAATAGAAGAGCGGGTTTGGAGATTTTAGAAAAAACTATTTCGGAAGCAGCAAAGCAAGAAGAAAACTTTATAATATGTTTTGCTGATATTGATGATTTTAAAAAAGTAAATGATGTTGTGGGGCACAGCGCAGGGGATGAAATTTTAGCGGAAGTTGGTGGTATTTTGAGAGCAAATATTAGAAAAACTGATACTGTTTTTAGAATAGGTGGTGACGAATTCATAATTATTTTTCCCAATACAACATTACAGGTGGCTAAGACTATATGTTCTAGAGTATGTATGAATATTTATGAACTGAAGGAAATGAATAATATAAATTATAAGATGGGTCTAAGCTGTGGGTTGTCTCAATATAACTTTAACAGCAAAATATCAGCTAGTGAATTAATAAGGAGGGCGGATGAGGGGATGTATGTTAATAAGAGGGAGAATAGGTAATAATAAGGCATGTATATAACTAAAGGATGCATGGAAAAAAATATAAATTGTTATAAATTTGTATAATTATAAAATAAAGTTTAAAAATTAAAGAAATTGTATAAAAGGACGATACAAAAGAAGGCTATTGTTTTAACAAAAGTTATGGAGAAATTTAGAAAAAACTATGAATTTTAATTTTATGAATAAATATAAGAAAGTGGACTTCGAAGTAATAAAATAAAATTAAAAAAATTACAAGCAAAGTATTGGTGATATAGATAATACTATTGGAAAAGTATAATACAGTGATTAATAGATACGGTGATTATGACATTAGTGTTAATAAATAATAAGGAGTGAGTAAATAAATGGATTTCAAGGCAGATGATTTTAATTTTGAAGAAGAATATTCTAAAATTAAAAGTAGCATAAAAAGACCCAATATTTTATTGTGCGGGGCTACCGGCGTCGGTAAAAGTTCTGTAATTAATAAGGTTTTTGGTAGGAATGTAGCAGAGGTTGGTTCTGGTCAAGCAGTTACTAGAGGTATTACGAAGTACCAAGATGAGAATTTAGACATAAATTTATACGATAGCGAGGGTTATGAAATTGGGAGTATAGCACAGTCTGATTTTCATAAGAATATTATTGGGTTCATAGATGATCAAAGAATTAAATCTCACAATTTATCGGAGCAAATACATATGGCCTGGTATTGTATATCAGCAGGCAATAAAAGGATAACAGAGTTAGATTTTGAAGTAATAAGGGAAATACAAAAGAAAAATGTTAAAGTTGCAGTATTATTTACCCAGATTGATTCTGTAGATGAAGAAGAATTAAATGATATTAGCAACACATTACAACAAGGAATAAATAATATAGAATCCTTTAATTTGAGCATTTACAACGAAGTGCCTAAAGAATACTTAGATTGGGAGAAGCTAATGAAGTGGTCAGTTGAAAATCTTGATGAATCATTAAGAGAAGGATTCCTGAATTCAACGATAATAGGATTAGAAGAAAAAAAGAAACACATTCGAAAAGTTGTTATACCTAGATATGCTGTATCGGCAGCAGGAATTGCTATTTCTCCTGTTCCTTTATCAGATAGTGCTTTATTAATGCCTTTACAGACAACTATGGCGTTACATATATTTAATATTTGGGGAGTAAATAAGAACAAGCAAGCCATAAAAACCTTATTAAGTGCAACAATTATATCACAATTGGGAAAAAGTGTTGCAAAAATGCTTGCTGGGAATATATTTAAATTATTGCCTGGATTTGGTGATGTGGTCGGTGGCGCTATTAATACTGTTGTTGCAAGTAGTCTTACTTATACAATTGGATATGCTATTTCTGAAATATGTTATAAGTATTCAGAGAGTGTATTAAAAGGCGAAAATATTGACATACTGGAGTTTTTTACATTTAGTAATATAGAAGAACAGTTAAAGCATTTTTCGAAAGCTAACAATAGAGGGGTATAAGAGGATGGGATTAGAAACGAATGTATTAATTCTTGGAAAAACAGGGGTTGGAAAGAGTTCTTTTATTAACTATATTTATGGTGAAAATAGAAGAGCTACTGGTACAGGTAAACCTGTCACCAATAAAGGTATATTTAAAGAAACCTTTGAATTAGAAAATATTACTGTGAATATTTATGATTCATGGGGATTAGAAGCTAATAAGGCAGATTCATGGGAAGCGGAAATAGGTAATTATTTGAATGAACATAATGAATCAATGGAAATTAAAGATTGGTTTCATACAATATATTATTGTTTTTCAACTCAATCAGCACGAATAGAAAACTTTGAAATAAACAATATATTAAAGCCATTAATAAATAAGGGAAATAAGGTTTCAATAATTTTAACTCATAGTGATGTGATTGGAGCAAATGATAAAAGCAAAGCTATGATAGACTTATTGAAAGAAAAACTAAATATAGATGATCTTGATATAATTAAAGTTGCTAGTGAAAGAAAAAAACTTTTAGGTGGAACGGTTAAGGAACCATTTGGAAGAACTGAAGTTTTGTCAAAGTTAAAACATAATTTGTGGGATGATATAAAACATAAATTACCTTTGAATTTTGAAAAATATATTAGAAAAGAATTATATAATTGGATATGTGATAGTGAGAGTGTAATAAATAATGAGGTTAAATTCCTAAATAATTCTTCTGTAGTAGAAAGAGTTATTGGTAGAATAAATTTTGGGTTGAAAAGTAGATTTTTCTCTATAGATAAAAGAACACAGGAAATAAATACTGAAGCAATTGAGTATTATATAGCTTTAATAAATGTAAATAATAATTTGTTCGCAGAAACACTATATTTATCTAATGAGGAACTAAAAAATGCTAATTTTAAAAAAGAGTATATTAAATTTAAATATGATTCTTCATTTAAATTTGGATATTGGGCAGTAATTGCTGTATGCAGTCTTTTACCTATATCTAATTTATTTGTGCCTTTTACAGCAAAACACACCATAAAAAAACTCTTAAGAAAATCATTATATGAAAGACATTTAGAAGTTGTAAATGAAATTCCTAAATTAGTTGAACAATTTAAAATTGGACTTGAAGGTAATTTGAATCAATTAAAATTACTCGAATAAATTAATTTATGATAAAAAATAAAAGCACTATAGTTAAAAGGGGACAAGAATAATTATGGATAAAAGTATAGTGAAAAATACATCGATTATTTCTGTGATAGTTGTAATAGTTGTTGTATGTGGAGGATTTGGAATCAATAAATATAGTAAAACTCAGACATATAATAACTTAATAACTACGGCTAATAAAGATATGGATCAAGGCGAATATGAGCAAGCCATTGCATTATTTAATCAATCATTACAGTATAAAGATGATTCTAATGTTAAAAATAATGTTAAATTAGCAACCAATCTAAAGGAAGTTAAATCGATTTTGGATCAAGGTACTAAGCTGATGAATGATAAGAAATATCTAGATGGCATAGAACAATTTAAGAAAGTTACCAAGGAAGATAATAAACTATACGATAATGCTCAGAAAGGTATAGAAGAATGTAAAAAACAATACATTGCACAAAACATTAAGCTGGCAACCGACGCGATTAAAGATACTAAGTATGATGAAGCTACTAAATGCTTAGAAGGTATATTAAAGTTAGATAGTAATAATGCTGATGCTAAGAAATTAAAAGAGAATATGGGGAAAACTATACAAAAACAAAAGGACAATGCACAGGTAGCAATAAAAGCTCTAGCAGTAGCTAAAGATCAATCAACAGCAAAAGTTCAACAAGATGGAAATGGTAAGATAACTAAAAATGAGGCCGTAAATCTTGTTAGGCAAAAAACAGGTATAGAAGAAAATAGTACTACATATACAGTAGTGATAGAAGATGAATCTAAACCAATTAAAATAATTAATGGTAAACAATATTATAGCATTTTGACAGCTGCAAAAGCTCCGATGGCACACATAATTATATTTTACGTTGAAGTTGATACAGGAAAGGTTTATGAAAATAATATGGGAGAAACGGTTTTAGTAAATTAGCAAATCTAAAAAGAATTACAAACTATATTGCTAATTTATGTAACGGGGCCCTAGGCTATATAAGAAATTGAAAACAGTTTTTTTAAAATAATGCTGGGGGATATTTAAATTAAAACTATTGACATTAAGAATAAAAGGATGTATATTATAAATAAGCAGTTCGATTGTATAAAATTAAATTTTGCGCAATTGATATATAGTATGGGGAGGATTAATTTATGAATTTTTATGATTTTTCAGCTAAAAAAATTAATGGGCAAGAAGTTAATATGAGTGATTATAAAGGAAAGGTATTAGTAGTAGTAAACACTGCTAGTAAATGTGGTTTTACACCTCAATATGGAGATTTGGAGAAAATATATAAAAAATATAATAGCCAGGGCCTTGAAATAATAGGATTCCCTTGCAATCAATTTTTAGAGCAAGAACCAGGAAGTAATAAAGATGTTACAGAGTTCTGCAAAGTTAATTATGGAGTAACATTCCAATTATTTGAGAAAACTGATGTAAGAGGATTTTCAGCACAGCCAATCTTCAAGTATTTAAGTGAAGCAGCTCCTTTTCAAGGATTTAATTTAAATGAACTAAACGGAAAATTCTTAAATAGCATGCTAAAGGAAAAATTTCCTGAATATTTAATGGGCAACTCTATTAAATGGAATTTTACAAAATTTTTAATTGATAGAGAAGGAAATGTAGTAGGTAGGTTTGAGCCTACAGTTGACCCATTAGATATGATTCCTAAAATAGAAGAATTATTATAATCTGGATTAACATATTTATTAACAGTAGGTGTTAATGCTGAAATAGTTACATAAATCGTTACTAATTATTAGATATTAAAAGGAGAGAGTAAAATGAAAATTATAGCTTTGAAATTTTATAAAAATGGCGAGATGAGGGAGGCGTTTGCACTAGGTGGCTCTATGAAGAAAGAAGATGTGGACCAAAATAAAGTATACCCAGCTAGTTTACAAAATTATTTAATAGACACAGGAAAAGAACTTATTTTAGTTGACACAGGACTTCCAGTTGAAACAGCACCTTTTGAACGAACTCCAAATCAAATGTTATACATGGGAGATAAAATCGCTGATTTTGTAACAGCTCTAAAAAATGTTGGATATAAACCTTCTGATATTGATAAAGTTGTAATTACTCATAAACATCCTGATCATTCTGGAGAGCTGAGATTATTTGATGATTCTAAAATTTATGTATCTGAAACTGAAGCAAATGATATGAAATTGGATTCAAAGAATATAATCAAAGTTAAATTTGAGGATGGTAAATATAAAAACTTTGAGAGCAGTCAGATAATAGCTGATGGGGTTAGGATGTTACCTGCACCTGGTCATACTAATGGAAATTCTATAGTTGTTGTAGAAGATAATGCATTATATTACATTATTCATGGGGATATAACATACACAGATGAGGCCTTAAGAAGGAATGAACTCTCAGTTGTATTTGAGGATAAAGACTTAGCCGCTAAAAGTTTATCAAAGGTTAGAGAATTTATTAAGCAAAACGATACAGTTTATTTATCAACCCATACTCCTGAAGGTTTCAATTCTTTAGAGAAAAAATTGGTTATGAAATTATAATAAGTTATGTATAAATAAATCTAATATTAAAATAAAGGGGATTATAAAATGTTAAATTTTGATTATTCAATACCAACAGAAGTGTTTTTTGGAAAAGATAAAATAGATAAACTTGCAGAGAACGTAAAGAAGTATGGTTCCAAAGTTTTGCTTGTTTACGGTGGCGGTAGCATAAAGAAAAGTGGATTATATGGTAAAATCACAGATATATTTAAGGAAAATGAAATAAACTTCTTCGAGTTATCAGGTGTAGAGCCTAACCCAAGAATATCAAGCGTAAGAAAAGGGATTGAAATATGCAGAGAAAATAAAGTAGAACTTATACTTGCTGTAGGTGGAGGAAGTGTAATTGATTGTTCAAAGGTAATAGCAGCTGGCTATTACTATGATGGGGATGCATGGGATATTGTACTTGATCCAAGAAAAATAAATAAAGTTCTCCCAATTGCAACTATACTAACATTAGCGGCGACTGGTTCTGAAATGGATGCAGGAGCAGTAATTACAAATCTAGAAACTAGTGAAAAATTAGGCACTGGTAATAAAGATATGGCTCCTAAGTTTTCAATACTAGACCCTACTAATACATTTTCAGTGCCTGCAAATCAAACAGCGGCGGGTACAGCTGATATAATGAGCCATATTTTTGAAGTGTATTTTAGTAATACAAATGAAGCTTTTATGCAAAATAGAATGGCAGAAGCACTTCTTAAAACTTGTATAAAATATGGAGAAATAGCAATGTCTGACCCTACAAACTATGAAGCAAGATCTAATTTAATGTGGACATCAAGTCTTGCTATAAATGGCCTATTAAGTTATGGAAAAGAAACAGAGTGGAGTGTTCATGGAATGGAGCATGAGTTAAGTGCATTCTATGATATTACTCATGGAGTTGGTCTTGCAATTTTAACACCACATTGGATGGAGTATGCACTAAATGATAATACAGTAAACAAGTTTGTTGAATATGGAGTTAATGTTTGGGGACTTGATGCTAGTTGTGACAAATATGAAATAGCTCATAATGCTATTAAAAAAACAAGAGAGCACTTTGTATCATTAGGAATACCTTCCACATTAAGAGAAGTTGGAATTAAGGAAGAAAAACTAGAAGAAATGGCAAAACAAGCTACTGTACGCGGAAAACTTGGAAGCTTCAAACCTTTAGATGCACAGGACGTACTAAATATATATAAAGCTGCTTTTTAAAAAATATTATTTATAAGAGGAGAAAAAGAATATGAACTTAATTGAAATTTTAAACACACGTTATTCTGCAAAGGAGTTTGATTCTACAAAGAAAATTTCTGATGAAGATTTAATCAAAATCAAGGCTCTTTTAAGACTTAGTGCATCTAGTGTTAATGCTCAACCATGGCACTTTGTAATTGCAAATACAGATGAGGGTAAAAAGCAAATTAGTAAAAGTACTCAAGGCTTTTTTAATTTTAATGAAGCTAAAGTGTTAGGGGCATCTCATGTTGTTGTATTTTGTTCAAGAACTGATATGGATGAAGAATATTTGCTTCATGTATTAGAAAAAGAGGATGCTGATGGTCGGTTTACTGAGAAAGAATTTAAAGATAACCAACACATGGGTCGTTCAAAATTTGTAAATATACATCGTGATGATGAAAAAGATTTACAAGATTGGATGGATAAACAAGTGTATTTAAACATGGGTAGTCTTTTATTAGGTGTTGCGGCTCTTGGCATTGATGCTGTACCAATGGAAGGTTTTGATAAGGAAGTTTTAGATGAAGAGTTAGGGTTACGTAAAAAAGGATATACAGCAGTTGCTATAGTTGGATTAGGTTATCGCAGTGGTAATGATTTTAACTCTGAATTACCTAAATCTAGATTAAAAGAGGATGAAATCATTACTATCATCTAATAGATAAAATATAGTAAAAAGGAGAAGAAATATGAATAAAAAAATATTATTAATATCTACAAGTGAAAGTAATATGAATGGTCATCCAACTGGATTATGGTTAGAGGAACTTGCAGAACCATACAATGTATTCAAAAAGGCTGGATTAGAAGTAGACATAGCTTCAATTTTAGGTGGGAAAGTAATATTAGATAAAGTTTCTATTCCAAATGGAATTCCGAGTGAATATGAAGTGGCCTACAAATTACTAGAGAATACACAATCTTTAGAAACTGCCATGAAAAATTCTTATGATGCTATATTATTTGCAGGTGGTCATGGTCCCTTAATGGACTTCGTAAACAACAAAAATATAGAAGAATTAATTTTAGATACCTATAATAATGGAAATATTGTAGCTGGGGTATGTCATGGTGTTGCAGCTTTTGTTAATATTAAAAACAAAGATGGAAAATATTTTGTAGATGGTAAAAATTTAACTGCTTTTACTGATTCTGAAGAAGTGCTTGCGGGTTTAGAAGATAAGGTTCCTTTCGCCGTAGAAAGTAGATTAAGAGAGCAAGGAGCAATTATCGATAAAGGTGCAGATTTTACTGCGAAAGTAGTTGTAGACAAAAATTTTATAACTGGTCAAAATCCTCAATCAAGCCATAAAATAGCTGAGGTAATTTTAGAAAATTTAATTAATAACAAATAAATATAATTAAAGAACTCGCTGTAAAGCGAGTTCTTTCAGACTGTTGACAAACATAAAATGTAAAACACTCTAATTTAAAATTGGAGTGTTTTTTTTCATATTCAAAAAGGATTTTACAACATCAATGTCGAATATATATAGTATACAAACTTTATAATTCGGAGGGTTTAGTTATGATTAATGAAAAGAACTTCACACAACAAAAATTAGAAATGGTATATTTAGAGGATTTAGTTCCTAAAGACCATATTCTCAGAAATATAGATAAATACATGGATTTCTCTTTCATAAGAGAATTGACTCAAAAATATTATTGTTTAGATAATGGAAGACCTGGCGTAGATCCTATTTTACTCTTCAAAATGCTGTTTATTGGATACCTATTTGGAATAAAATCTGAGCGACAACTTGTAAAGGAAATTGAAGTAAATGTAGCTTATAGATGGTTTTTAGGACTAAGCCTTACTGATGTTATTCCAGATCATTCAACAATTAGCCAAAATAGACGTAGACGATTTAAAGGAACTGACGTGTTCCAAAAAATATTTGACGAAGTCGTATTTAAGGCTATAAATCTTAAGATGGTAACTGGTAAAATACTTTACACAGATTCTACACACCTAAAAGCAAATGCTAATAAGCGAAAGCTTGTGAAAATTGAAGTTGAAAAAACACCTAAAGAATATGTAGCTGATCTTAATAAAGCTGTAGAGGAAGATAGAATAAATCACGGTAAAAGACCTTTGAAAGTGAAAGAACCTGTTACCATAATAAAAGAAATTAAAGTTAGCACAACTGACCCCGACAGCGGATATATGATGAGAGATGGCAAGCCGGAAGGCTTCTCCTATTTAGATCACAGAACTGTGGACAGTAAACACAATATAATTACTGATGTTTATGTTACTCCTGGAAATATAAATGATGTTGATCCTTATATCGATAGATTGGATGTGCAAATAAAAAAATTTAATTTTAATACAAAATATGTTGGTGCCGATGCTGGTTATGCTACAAATCTTATATGTAAAGAACTATTTGAGAGAGAATTAAAATCTGTAATGGGATATAGAAGGTCTCCACATACAAAAGGAATGTACACTAAAAATAAATTTCAATATGTTAAAGAGAAGGACATATATGTTTGCCCTGACTTAAGGGCTTTGCATTATAAAACGACAACTAGAGATGGATATAAAGAGTATGTTGGGAATGCAAAAGATTGCAAAGAATGCCCAAATAGAACTCAATGTTTTTCTGATAAAAGTAAGGTTAAAACTGTTAGAAGACATGTTTGGGAAATGTATAAAGAAGATGTTGTAAAGTTTACCAAAACGGATAAGGGTAGAAATATATATAGAAGAAGGAAAGAAACTATAGAGCGAAGCTTCGCAGATTCTAAACAACTGCATGGGCTTCGCTATTGCCATATGCGCGGATTAGAAAATGTGCAAGAGCAGTGTCTGCTTACAGCAGCAGTGCAAAATATGAAAAAGATAGCTAGCCTACTATCTTCCATGTTTTTTTATTTTATAACTAAAAACCTGTTGCATGTTACTAATTTATCTATAAATCAAAATGCTATCGCATAATTGCATATAAAAACCCAGTACAATAAAAAATTATACTGGGTTTGTAAACAACCTGAAAGAACTCGCTGTAAAGCGAGTTCTTTCAGACTGTTGACAAACATAAAATGTAAAACACTCTAATTTAAAATTGGAGTGTTTTTTTCATATTCAAAAAGGATTTTACAACATCAATGTCGAATATATATAGTATACAAACTTTATAATTCGGAGGGTTTAGTTATGATTAATGAAAAGAACTTCACACAACAAAAATTAGAAATGGTATATTTAGAGGATTTAGTTCCTAAAGACCATATTCTCAGAAATATAGATAAATACATGGATTTCTCTTTCATAAGAGAATTGACTCAAAAATATTATTGTTTAGATAATGGAAGACCTGGCGTAGATCCTATTTTACTCTTCAAAATGCTGTTTATTGGATACCTATTTGGAATAAAATCTGAGCGACAACTTGTAAAGGAAATTGAAGTAAATGTAGCTTATAGATGGTTTTTAGGACTAAGCCTTACTGATGTTATTCCAGATCATTCAACAATTAGCCAAAATAGACGTAGACGATTTAAAGGAACTGACGTGTTCCAAAAAATATTTGACGAAGTCGTATTTAAGGCTATAAATCTTAAGATGGTAACTGGTAAAATACTTTACACAGATTCTACACACCTAAAAGCAAATGCTAATAAGCGAAAGCTTGTGAAAATTGAAGTTGAAAAAACACCTAAAGAATATGTAGCTGATCTTAATAAAGCTGTAGAGGAAGATAGAATAAATCACGGTAAAAGACCTTTGAAAGTGAAAGAACCTGTTACCATAATAAAAGAAATTAAAGTTAGCACAACTGACCCCGACAGCGGATATATGATGAGAGATGGCAAGCCGGAAGGCTTCTCCTATTTAGATCACAGAACTGTGGACAGTAAACACAATATAATTACTGATGTTTATGTTACTCCTGGAAATATAAATGATGTTGATCCTTATATCGATAGATTGGATGTGCAAATAAAAAAATTTAATTTTAATACAAAATATGTTGGTGCCGATGCTGGTTATGCTACAAATCTTATATGTAAAGAACTATTTGAGAGAGAATTAAAATCTGTAATGGGATATAGAAGGTCTCCACATACAAAAGGAATGTACACTAAAAATAAATTTCAATATGTTAAAGAGAAGGACATATATGTTTGCCCTGACTTAAGGGCTTTGCATTATAAAACGACAACTAGAGATGGATATAAAGAGTATGTTGGGAATGCAAAAGATTGCAAAGAATGCCCAAATAGAACTCAATGTTTTTCTGATAAAAGTAAGGTTAAAACTGTTAGAAGACATGTTTGGGAAATGTATAAAGAAGATGTTGTAAAGTTTACCAAAACGGATAAGGGTAGAAATATATATAGAAGAAGGAAAGAAACTATAGAGCGAAGCTTCGCAGATTCTAAACAACTGCATGGGCTTCGCTATTGCCATATGCGCGGATTAGAAAATGTGCAAGAGCAGTGTCTGCTTACAGCAGCAGTGCAAAATATGAAAAAGATAGCTAGCCTACTATCTTCCATGTTTTTTTATTTTATAACTAAAAACCTGTTGCATGTTACTAATTTATCTATAAATCAAAATGCTATCGCATAATTGCATATAAAAACCCAGTACAATAAAAAATTATACTGGGTTTGTAAACAACCTGAAAGAACTCGCTGTAAAGCGAGTTCTTTAATTTGTAGCAAATTCACGTTGTAAAAGGATTGCGATAAATTTGTTTTTCTAATGGAAACAAGAAACAAGAAACATAAAAGATGACGAAATTATCACTCAAAGATTATTAAGCAGAGCTGAATTTGAATATTTATTAAATAGAAATTAACTATAATATTGGAAAGAACTACTCTCAGATTAACATACACATCATAGTATATTCATTGAAAATTTGATATAATGTTACTATGATAAATATAATTATTATAAAGGATGTGAAAGTTTTGGAACTAAAGGATACAGATATTGATATAATAAAAGAATTTTTAATTGAAAAAATAAAACCATTTCTTATATATATATTTGGATCATATGCAAAAGGGACCTCACGCTCAAATAGTGATATTGATATAGCATTTTTAAGTGATGAAGATTTTAGTGAATATGAAATATTTATGAATGCACAAGAATTAGCAGGTTTACTTAATAGAGAAATTGATCTTGTAGACTTAAAAAAGTCATCTACAGTATTTAAAGCTCAAGTAGTTGGGACGGGAAAAACAATTTTTTGTAATAATGATACGAGAAGAATGTATTTTGAAATGTATACATTTAAAGAATATGCTTTATTAAATGAAGAACGAGCAGTTATATTAGAGAATATAAAGAAAAGAGGAAATATATATGGGGAATGATGTGATTTATAATAAGGTTGAAATTATTGAAAGATGCTTTTGAGGTTTTGTGTAGTAATGGTTTAATTAACAGTAACTTAATGAATAAGTTAAAAGCTATGGTTGGATTTAGAAACATAGCAGTACATAACTACCAAGCTATTAATTTGAAAATTGTGCAAGAGATTATAGAAAAACATTTAAGTGATATTAGCGAGTTTTCTAAGATTATTATGAAGAAAATATAAAAGGGGTTTTTCAATAGGGAAATCCCTTTTATAATAAATAGAAATTGACCACTAGTGAAGCAACTGATGGAATATACCTAGTAGGTTATGACTTAGTAATCGGTACTTAATTAAGAAATGTAATTTAAAATATTTATAGAAATGTCTGAATGAAAAAATTAGTTAAAAGGCTGTAGCTAGAATATACTATAATAGTAGGGGGTGAGTGTTATGGATGCTATAATGGAATTTATATTTGACATGCTAATTAAGTTAGTAACAGGTAAAAAACCAAAACGTAAGTTAATAGAGAGAGAAAATAGTACTAAAGGATATAATAAAGATAATCATTTTGATAAAGCAGTAAATAAGTATAGTAAACATTCAATATCAACTGAAAGTAAGAATAGAGAAACAAAAGTAATCACTGAGATATTAGAATTTGATATTAAAAGTGGAATGATTGGGTATACTGAAAATGGTTCAGGAAGGTTAATAATATTAAATAATAAATAGAAATTGAGTGGGGTAACATTGAAGTATTCATCATGCATAAAATAAGAACTATTACAAGAAACGGGTATTCATTTTAAAAGATGGATGCCCTATTTTAGATTTCTGCTAAATTTAAATACATTATTCTAAAATATATATTTTGAAACTTAAACTTTATATGATAGCTATATATAAATATGTGTCAAAAAAATATTATTATAAATATGTAAAATCGGATTAGAATCAATGATTTATGCAGATATTAGCTTAATCTAATAAGTTTTGTCACTATAACGAATTTCTATTAAGAAAAAAATAGACGACAATTTTGCAATATTTAATAATTGAACTTGCAAAAGTGCAAATATTATGATATAGTATTGTAAATAATTAGTAAAAAAATTAAAAATATTTTATTAATGAGAAAGGAGTAATTGTATGTCAAAATACATTCTAAAGAGAATCTTCTCTAGTATTATCACTTTATGGGTGGTCATTACTGCAACATTTATACTTGCACACATAATTCCTGGTGGTCCTTTTGATAGGGACAAGATCCTTCCACCAGAAGTAATGAAAAATATTCAACAAAGATATAATTTGGATAAACCTTTAACATGGCAATATCAGGATTATATTAGTCATTTAGTTAAATTAGATCTTGGACCTTCCTTTCAGCAAAGAGGAACATCAGTTAACGATATTATTAATAGAGGGTTTCCTGTGTCTGCAAGATTAGGAGTTGTTGCAGTTTCTATATCATTAGTCTTTGGAATAATTCTTGGTATAATATCTGCTTATAAACAAGGCAAGTGGGAGGACAACCTGGCAATGTTTATAAGTACATTAGGTGTTACCATACCATCATTTGTAGTTGCAACTCTTCTTATATATGTATTTGGAGAAACACTTAGATGGCTTCCTGTATTTGGGCTTTCAAGTCCGAAACACTATATTTTGCCTGCCATTGCTCTATCCGGGTTTTCAATGGCTTTTGTTTCAAGACTTATACGATCGAGTTTGCTCGAAGTTATTCGTCAAGATTATATTAGAGCTGCAAGAGCAAGAGGACTATCTGAAATGTCAATTGTTTTTGTACATTCTTTAAGAAATGCTGTACTTCCTGTAATTACTTATATTGGTCCTTTAGTAGCCTCAATTTTAACTGGAAGTTTTGTGGTAGAAAGAATTTTTACAATACCTGGACTAGGCAGATCATTTGTTGATAGTATAGCTAACAGAGATTATACCTTAGTCCTTGGAGTGACAGTTTTCTACAGTATATTATTAATTGTATGTAATCTTTTAGTAGATATTATTTATGCATTAGTTGATCCTAGGATTAATATTGAAGGGTAGTGGTAAACATGACTGAAAATAGTTTAAGGAAAACACCTAATTTTAAATCCGTAAGCATTGATAGAAGAAAGAGTCACATAACGACAAGAGAAAGCCAAACTTACTGGCAAGATGCAGTTCGTAGACTTAAAGAAAACAAAATCGCTATGATTTCAATGTTTGTAATTATTAGTGTAATAATTATGGCAATTGTTGGTCCATTTATAAGCAAATTCAATTATTCATCAAATAACCTTTTAAATTCAAACATGTGGCCAGATAAAATTCATTGGTTTGGAACAGATGAATTAGGAAGAGATTTATTTGTAAGAGTTATGTACGGAGCTAGAATATCTCTTTCTGTAGGTTTTGTAGCTGCAATTATTAATTTAACTATAGGTGTATTTTATGGTGGTATTGCAGGTTATTATGGTGGAAATGTTGATAATATAATGATGCGTATTGTAGATGTTCTGTATAGTATACCAATGATGCTTTACGTTATACTTTTAATGGTTGTTTTAGGTAAAAGTCTCCTCAATGTATTTATAACTCTTGGAATTATATATTGGGTTGGGATGGCTCGTATTGTAAGGAGCCAAGTTTTATCCTTAAAAGAGCAAGAGTTCATATTAGCCGCAAAAGCTGCAGGTGCTAGTAAATTTAGGATTATTTTAAGACATCTAATACCTAATTCTATGGGTGCTATAATAGTTACTTTAACACTT
Organism: Clostridium estertheticum; assembly: GCF_026650985.1. Classification (GTDB taxonomy): domain Bacteria; phylum Bacillota; class Clostridia; order Clostridiales; family Clostridiaceae; genus Clostridium_AD; species Clostridium_AD estertheticum_C. The sequence continues at coordinate 2,045,503 of NZ_CP086239.1, read as the reverse complement.
TCTATACCTGAAGCTATTTTCACAGAAGCTTTTTTGAGCTTCATTGGACTTGGTGTTGCTGCTCCAATGTCGAGTTGGGGAACATTATGCAATGATGCTTTAGCAACATATAAAACATATCCATATCAATTATTTATACCGGCTTTAGCTATTTCAATTACAATGATTGCTTTTAACCTATTTGGTGATGGCTTAAGAGATGCCCTTGATCCAAAAATGAGAAAGTAGGTGAGTTCGTGGAAGACATTTTAGAAATCAAAAATTTAAATACATCTTTTTTTACTCACGTTGGCGAAGTAAAAGCAGTTAGAAATGTATCCATCACTCTCGAAAAAGGCAGTGCTTTAGGTATTGTTGGAGAATCGGGTAGTGGGAAATCTGTAACTATGCTTTCCATAATGAAGTTATTAACTGATAATGGCAAAGTAACTGGAGGTCAAATTATATTTGATAAAACAGATATAACAAATTATAACAATAAGGCTATGAGGAGTATTCGTGGTAATTCCATTAGCATGATATTTCAAGATCCTATGACTTCTCTTAATCCTGTTCTGACCATTGGTAAGCAAATGATAGAGCCTATTATGTTACATAAAAAGCTCTCAAAACAAGAAGGAAAAAAACTAGCAATAGATATGCTTAAGCTTGTTGGGATTTCAAGTCCTGAAACAAGATTAAAACAGTATCCTCATGAATTTTCAGGTGGTATGCGGCAAAGAGTAATGATTGCAATAGCTATTTCCTGTAATCCAAAACTAATAATTGCCGATGAACCAACAACAGCACTTGATGTAACTATTCAAGCTCAAATACTAGAGTTATTTAAGGATGTAAGAAAAAAACTTAATACTTCAATTATATTGATAACACATGACCTCGGAATTGTAGCAGATCTTTGCGACAGTGTTAACGTAATGTATGGTGGATGTATAGTTGAGCGTGGAAGCACAAGAGAAATTTTTTATAATGCAAAACATCCTTATACTTGGGGGCTTTTAAATAGTGTGCCCAATCCTAAAACTCTAATAAGAGAAAAATTAAACCCTATAGAGGGGCAACCACCGGATTTATTAGACCCTCCTAAAGGATGTCCCTTTGCTCCTAGGTGTGACTATGCAATGGAAGTATGTTTAACTGACATGCCTGAGGATTTTGTAATTACAAAGGAGAGTTCTGCTGGTAGCATTCACAGCGCTGCTTGTTGGCTTAATCACCCTGATGCCCCAAAGGTAGAAAGAAAACTTAGGGAGGCGCAGAAACTATGAATAACCAAGAGACTTTATTGTCAATAAAAAATTTAACAAAATATTTTCCAGTTAAAAAAAAGCTTTTCAGTAAAGAAACAAGTTTTGTCAAAGCCGTTGATGATATAAGTTTTGATATAAAAAAAGGAGAAACTTTAGGCCTAGTAGGTGAATCGGGTTGTGGAAAGACAACCTGTGGTAGAACCCTTTTAAAACTATATGAACCAACCTCTGGTGAAATTATATACAATGGGCAACATATTGAAACCCTTTCTCCAAAGGAAATGCTTTCTTATAGGAAGAAAATGCAAATAATATTCCAAGACCCATATGCTTCTCTTGATTCGAGGATGACAGTTGGTGATATCATTGGTGAAACAATAGATATTCATAAACTTTCAACTGGAAATGTACGAAAAGAAAGAATTAAACAACTATTAGACATTGTTGGACTTAATAATGAGCATATAAATAGATACCCTCACGAATTTTCAGGTGGTCAAAGACAAAGGATAGGAATTGCTAGAGCCTTAGCAATTGAACCTGAGTTTATAGTTTGTGATGAACCTATTTCAGCCCTTGATGTTTCTATTCAAGCTCAAATAGTAAATATGTTAGAAGAATTACAGCAAAATATGGGGCTTACTTATCTTTTTATTGCTCATGACTTATCTATGGTAAAACATATTTCAAATAGAGTTGGAGTAATGTATTTAGGTAAAATGATGGAAATCGGTGAGAGTAACGAGGTATATTTGCATCCTTTGCATCCATACACTCAAGCACTATTATCTTCAATACCATTACCAGACCCGGATGAAGCTGCAGCAAGTAAAAGAATTATACTTAAGGGAGATATTCCAAGTCCTATAGACCCACCTGTGGGATGTAGGTTCGCAGGTAGATGTAAATTTGTTAAAGATATTTGTATAACCGAAACCCCTATATTAAAGAATATGGGTGGAGATCATAGTGTAGCTTGTCATCTTTATTAAATGACAGATATAATATATTAATTTATCAAAATTTTGATATTTAATTTTAAGGGGGATGTTAATTATGAATAAGAAAAGTTTAAGTAAAAAATTAACTATGGCTCTGTGCATTGTACTTGCTATGGCTACATTATCAGGTTGTGGAAGCAAAACATCTGTAAAGGAAACAACAAAAGATGAGCAATCTATTGTTTATAATTTGAAAGAAGAACCAGATACAATAGATCCAGGTCTACTTACAACTGTAGATGGAATGACAGTAGCGAATCAAGTTTTCGAGGGTTTAACCAGGCTTGATGAAACTAATAAAGCAGTACCTGCTGCTGCCGAAAAGATTGATTATGATCCTGCAAATCCAACAAAATACGTTTTCCATATAAGAAAAGATGCAAAATGGTCAGATGGGAAAGCTTTAACTGCAAATGATTTTGAATATGCTTGGAAAAGAGTTTTAGCTCCAAAAACTGCATCAGATTATGCTAATCAATTATATTACTTGAAAAATGGTCAAGCGTACAATTCTGGAAAAGCTAAAGCTAGCGATGTTGGAGTAAAGGCTATAGATGCTAATACTCTTGAAGTTAATCTTGAATCTCCAACACCATACTTCTTACAACTTTGTGCCCTTTCAACATTAATGCCTGTAAGACAGGATATAGTAGAAAAAGCTCCTGAAAAATGGGCACTCACTCCTGCAACATATGTTGGAAATGGACCATTTAAACTTACTTCATGGACTCATGATGCAAGTATGGATTATGTAAAAAATGAAAATTACTGGAATAAGGCCCAGGTTAAACTTGATAAAATGAAATTTGTAATGATAGTTCAAACTACCTCTGCTCTTGCAGCTTTTGAAACAGGCGAAGTAGATTACCTTGACGAGGTACCAACAAATGACATACCCAAATTAATAAGTGATAAAAAAGCTGTTTCAGTACCCTATATAGGCAATTATTATATATCACTAAATAATAAGATAAAGGGTTTAGACAATGTTAAAGTTAGAAAAGCTTTATCTTTAGCTATTGATAGATCTTTACTTATAAAAGCAGTGTGGAAAGATCCTCGTAAACCTGCAACAGCATGGATTCCATACGGTATTGCTGATTCAGATGCAACAAAGCAGTTTAGAACTGTAGGTGGAGATTTCTATAAAGGAACAGCAGATGTTGCTGCTGCGAAGAAGCTTCTTGCTGAGGCTGGTTACCCTAATGGAAAAGGATTCCCTGTACTTGAATATGCTTACAATAAAAATGAGACTCACGCAAAAGTAGCTCAAGCAGTACAAGATATGTGGAAGAAAAATTTAGGAATAACTGTGAAACTAACAGAAGTTGATTGGAAAGTATTCGTTCCACAAAGAAAATCAGGAAATTATCAAATATCTAGAGATGGATGGATTGGTGACTATATGGATCCAATGACTTTTATGGACATTCTTGTGACCAATAATGGAAACAATGACCCTAAATACAGTAATCTAAAATACGATGCATTAATAGCTAGTGCAAAAGTAGAAAAAGATCCCGCTAAGCGAATGGTAACAATACATGATGCAGAAAAGATATTGATGGATGATATGCCAATGATTCCAGTAGCTTTTTATGTTAGTAATGTAGCTTGCAAAACTTATGTTAAAGGAGTTCGTAAAATACCTACTGGTATGATGTACTTTGACAGAGCATATGTAGAAGGTAAATCTAAAGCAGAATAGTTTATTTTAAAGCCGGGGGATACCCGGCTGTTTTCTATTAATTTATTAATTACAAGGAAATAGGTGGTGATTCAAAATGCTCAAAAATATTCTTCTAAATTATTTAAGTGATGCTAAATTAAAATATTCAATTTATATTAAGGATCTAAATCACGGGGATATTTGTGAAATAAATCAATTTAAAATAGTATCTTCTGCTTCCATAATAAAACTTTTTATCATGGGGTCAACTTTAGAAAGAGTATCCAATGGGACCTTATCTTTAAAAGATAGGATAACTATAAATAAAAAAGAAAAAGTTCCATTTAGTATTTTAACTCTTCTTGACGATGATAATTCATATACTATAAATGATTTAATTTTATTAATGATTATACAAAGTGACAATACAGCAACTAACAAACTCATTGATATCATAGGCTTCGGTTCTATTAATGATTTCATAAAAAAGCATAATTTTAACAGCTCTACTCTGCAAAGAAAGATGATGGACAATGAATCTAGACTTAAGGGTATTGACAATTTATGCAATATTTCTGATTGCGTTCTATTCCTAGAACTTATCTATAATGGTAAACTAATTAATGAAGAATATAGTAAACTCATGGTAAGTATATTAACTCACCAGTTAGACGATTCAATGATGAAAATTAATTTACCTGCTAATATTACTATAGCCCATAAAACTGGAGATTTAGACTTTTTAAAGCATGATGTTGGTATTGTATATACATCTAAAACCGATTATATTTTTTCTATGTTTACCTGGGAAGCTATCAGCGATAATTACGCGAAAAACTTAATAGGTAATGTTTCCAAAATAACTTATGATTATTTTATGAATGGAGGAAAATATTTTGAAAATCACTGATATTGAAATAGGACATATTTCTGTGCCTTTAAAAACACCTTTTAAAACAGCTATAAGAACCGTAACTTCTGTGGAAGATACTATAGTTATGATTAAAACAGATTCAATTAGCGTTGGCTATGGTGAGGCTCCACCTACTGGTGTAATAACTGGCGACACTAGAGGCGCTATCGCTTCTGCTATTAATGATCATATTAAAAAAGCAATTGTAGGTATGGACATAGAAAATTTTCAAGAAATCATGATCAAGTTGAACAAGTGTATTGTTAAAAATACTAGTGCCAAAGCCGCTATAGATATGGCTCTTTATGATCTTTATGGACAATTATATAAAGCACCCTTATATAAGTTACTTGGCGGTTATAGAAATGAACTTATAACTGATATCACTATAAGTGTAAATGACCAAGAGGTGATGGCTAAAGATAGTTTTCACGCAATTGGACTTGGCTATAAAACACTAAAAATAAAAGTAGGTACCGATTCGGCCACAGATATAAAAAGGTTAAAAGCTATAAGGGACATTGTTGGTGGAGGCGTGAATATCAGGATTGATGCAAATCAAGGCTGGAAACCTAAAGAAGCTGTTTTGACACTTAGAAAAATGGAGGATGCTGGACTAGATATTGAATTTGTTGAACAACCTGTTAAGGCCCATGATATAGAAGGTTTAAAGTTTGTTACTGATAATGTTTCTATACCAGTTATGGCCGATGAGAGTGCTTTTTCTCCTATGGATGCGCTTAAAATTATGCAGATTCGTGCGGCTGATCTCATCAATATAAAGCTTATGAAGACTGGTGGAATTTACAATGCATTAAAGATATGTTCAATAGCCGAGGTATATGGCGTTGAATGTATGATGGGCTGCATGTTAGAAGCAAAAATCAGTGTTACAGCAGCTGCGCATCTTGCAGCTGCCAAAAGCATTATTACAAAAATAGATTTAGATGGTCCAATACTCTGTAGTGCTGATCCCATAATAGGTGGTTCGATTTTTAATGAAAGTCTAATAAAGTTTTCAAATGCACCTGGCCTTGGAATTAGTGGAATATTGGGGATTAATAAAAAATTTTAACATTTACTATTTTTAGCACTATAACTAGCGAGGTGTGTTTATGTATAATGATGATTATAAATTTCCTGATTTTATGAAGAAAGCTTCCTTTTGGATGAAAGATATTAATGATGCAAAAAAGACAATATTATCTACTGATGAAATTAAAAAGTTCAATAATAACCTTAAACTTAAAATAACTTCTTTATATGATTTAGATAGTATCGATGATACTATATCTTCTAAAACTCTCAGAAATCACATACAATCATATAAACTGCCCATGAAAGATATGTATGATATAAATGGTGAGTTACTTCATAATGATTATTTAAAAAAAATCATGGTTAATACTAACCTAGAAGAGATCAAGGATTTTACTTTGATAAAATACGGTATGAGTATAAGAAAGACATCAGTACGAAGTTTTCCTGTAAATAACCCGGCTTTTTCCTCTATAGAGCATAGTAAAATAAATAATTTTGATAGGTTTCAAGAAACCAGTTGCTTTCCCTTTGAACCAGTATTAATACTCCATCAAAGCGCGGATAAACAGTGGTATTTTGTAAACATTTATAATTATTTTGGATGGGTTAAAGCTGATGATATAGCATTAGCTACAGATAAAGAAGAAGTTTTTGAGTATGCTACAAGCAAAGATTTTTTAATGGTTATAGCCAAAGAAACCACTTTGACTCTAAATAAAAAAAACTCTTCACCAATAACTATAAAATGTGGAATGGGTACAAGGCTTTGTTACTTAAATAATCATGAATCTAACTTAGTTCAGGATTATAAAGTAAGATTTCCAACACGGGGTAGTCGCGGTGACCTTCTTTTTGAAACTGGTATTATAAGTAAAAATAAAGATATTATAAAAGGAAATCTTCCCTATACAAGGTATAATATAATAAATCAGGCACTTAAATTTATTGGTACACCCTACGATTGGGGAGATAAGTTTTCTGGAAAAGACTGTTCCAGCTTTATCCTAACAATTTATAAGTGTTTTGGAATCTTACTTCCACGTAATGACGATCACCAGGAAAATAGTTTTGTAAATGATGTTAATTCTATCGTTTTCAATAAAGCTGATATTCTAAATAAAAGATACTATAAAATTGATAAGTTAAAACCAGGTGCTGCAATCTTTATGCAAGGGCATGTAATGATGTACCTTGGCAAATATAAAGAGACTCATTATATGGTTCATAGTTTTTCACAATACGGTGTTAAAAAGGGATCATCATATGAAACACATACTGCCTTGATGGTTGCAATTTCCACCGTAGATCTATTAAGCGCAAGTGGTATACCTTTTATACAAAAATTCACTTCTGCAGTACATTATGAATAATAAAACCTTAAAGGGAGAGTAATAATGAAAGACTTTTTTTTGTTTTTTCCAATATTAATAATAGTTTGGTTAGGGCATGCAATAAAATATATTGTTGAAATTGTTTCAGAAAAATTGGTTTCGATATTCAGGCATTAGCGGAATTTGTTGAAAATTTTCTAATTAACATATTATAAGATATATAGTAATCATATAATAAAGTGAAAAACTGCTACAAAAACTACCAAACTGCATGTTGCATTTAGGTAGTTTTTATTTATTTGAAAAAACTTTTGTGTTGATTATGACTGAAATGTGACTGATTCAAGTTTATCTTATGATTTGTTAAGGACTTAGATGAGAGTAAGTAAGGACTAATATATGACCAATTCATGGTAATATTTGTTTATAGTCATTATTAAGTAAGAAACTAAGGGAAATTGATTTAAAAGGGGGATAAGAAATGTTATGTGCACTTATAATGGCAGGAGGTAAAGGAACGAGGTTTTGGCCTTTATCCACAGAAGAAAAGCCAAAGCAATTCTTAAAACTTTTAGGTGAAGATACAATGCTTCAAATGAGTGTTAAAAGGCTGGAAAAACTTATTCCTATAGAAAGAATATTTATAGTTACAGGCACTCGGTATATGGACTTGGTTAGGGAGCAGATTCCTAATTTGCCACTTCAAAATATTATTGTAGAGCCAGTAGGAAAAAACACTGCGCCTTGTATTGCTCTCTCTGCTTTTCATATTGATAAAATATATGAAGATGCAACAATAGCAGTACTTCCGTCTGATCATCTTATTAAAAATGAAGCGAGTTTTTTAGAAGTCTTAAACTGCGCTGATGAATTTGTGAATGAAAATACAGAGGCAATAGTTACTATAGGTATGAAACCAGATAGAGCCGAAACGGGTTATGGATATATAAATTATGGCGATATGAACTGTGATTTAAATGGCAACGAGCTGCGAGAAGTTAAAAACTTTGTAGAAAAACCAGATTCACATAAGGCTAATGAGTATTTAAAAGATGGAAACTATCTTTGGAACGGTGGAATGTTTATTTGGAAGGCAACAAACATTTTAAAACTTACGAAGCAATATTTACTAAATACTTTTGAAGTCTTAAGTGAGATAGCAGCAACAAGGGAAGAAGATTATCATAAAGTATTACAAGAAAAATATATTAATATTGATAGTATATCTGTAGATTTTGGAATTATGGAAAAAGCAAAAGACATATATGTTATACCAGCTGATTTTGGATGGGATGATGTAGGAAGCTGGGAAGCTATTGAAAGATATAGGGAAAAAGACAATAATAACAATGTTTGTATGGGTAATGTAAAAAAATTTGATTGTAGTAATAACATTATTATTAGTAATGGTAAACCTATAGTTATTTCAGGACTTCAAGATACATTTGTGCTTGAATCCGATGATATGATATTTATTGGTAAAAAAGATGGTATGGAGAGTATAAGTGAACTTAAAAATAGAATTAGTTAGCATAAAGGGGTGTATTATAGGTGAAAAGAGCATTAATAACAGGAATAACAGGGCAAGATGGATCGTATTTAACTGAATTATTATTAGAAAAAGGTTATGAAGTACATGGAATAATAAGGCGGGCTAGTTCTTTTAATACAAAAAGGATAGATCATTTGTTTGAAAATCCTGAAATAGGAAATAAAACATTGTTTTTGCATCATGGTGATTTAACTGATTCAAGTAATTTAAATAGAATATTAGAAAAAGTAAAACCAGATGAAATATATAATTTAGGTGCTCAAAGCCATGTACAGGTATCGTTTGAGGTTCCAGAATATACTGCGGATACAGATGGTATGGGAACTCTTAGAATACTCGATGCAATAAAAGAAAGCGGATTAAAGTGCAAATTTTATCAAGCATCGACTTCAGAACTTTTCGGAGGATTACCTGGAACAGCGCCACAAAGTGAAAAGACGCCCTTTTATCCCAAAAGTCCGTACGGAGTAGCAAAGCTATATTCTTATTGGATAACTGTGAACTACAGAGAATCTTTTGATTTGTTTGCATGTAATGGAATATTATTCAATCATGAATCACCCAGGCGTGGAGAGACTTTTGTTACAAGAAAGGTAACAAGAGCAATTGCTAGTATTGTTTCAGGTAAACAAGAAAAATTATCTCTTGGTAATATGGATGCAAAAAGAGATTGGGGATTTGCGGGAGATTATGTACAAGCTATGTGGTTGTTACTTCAACAGGAAAAGCCGCAAGATCTTGTTATAGCAACAAATGAAACTCATACAGTTAGAGAATTTGTAGAATTAGCATTTAAAGAAATTGGTATAGACATAGAATGGGTTGGCAGCGGAGTAGAGGAAAAAGGATATGATGAATTAACAGGAAAACTTTACGTTGATATAAATCCTAAATACTTTAGACCCGCAGAAGTTGAACTACTTTGGGGAGATTGTACAAAGGCTGAAACAGAGCTTAAATGGGAGAGAAAAGTTAGTTTTAAAGAACTAGTTAAGATGATGGTAGATGGTGATATGAGAGAAATAGCTGGCATTAGTCCAGATGAGTTTATAGCCCAAACTCAAGCAGCTATAACTAAATAAGGAAGTGTTATTATGAAAACAGACAGCAAAATTTATGTAGCTGGACATAGAGGACTTGTAGGTTCAGCTATAGTTCGCAATCTGAAGGAAAAAGGATATACAAACATAATAGGAAGGAGTCATAGTGAATTAGATTTAATGAATCAGCAGGATGTTAGAAGCTTTTTAAAAAAAGAAAAACCGGAATACGTTTTTCAAGCTGCAGCGAAAGTTGGTGGAATTGGAGCTAATAGTTCATATCCAGCTGATTTTATATATGAAAATATGGAAATGCAAAACAACCTTATAAAGGCAGCACATGATTTCAAAGTTACAAAACTTTTGTTTCTAGGCAGCTCTTGTATATATCCTAAAAATTGTCCTCAACCAATTAAAGAGGAATATTTACTCTCAGGATATCTTGAACCAACAAATGAAGGTTACGCAATAGCCAAAATTGCAGGACTTAAAATGTGTCAATTTTATAAAAAACAATATGGGGACAATTTTATAAGCTGTATGCCAACTAATCTTTATGGATCAAATGACAATTATGATTTGAATAATTCACATGTTATGCCCGCACTTATTAGAAAATTCCATGAGGCTAAAGTTAATAATGAATCAGTAGTTGAAATTTGGGGAACAGGAAAGCCACTTCGTGAGTTTTTATATGTAGATGATATGGCCGATGCCTGCGTGTATTTAATGGAAAATTATGATGGTGAAGAACATGTAAATGTGGGGACTGGTAAAGAACTTACTATAGGGGAACTAGCAGAGATGGTTAAAAGGGTAGTTGGGTTTACTGGTGAGTTAATGTTTAATGGAGAGAAACCTGATGGGACTAAAAGAAAGCTTTTAGATGTTAGTAAGCTTGAGGGGACTGGATGGAAGTATAAGGTTGAGATTGAAGATGGAGTTAGGATGGAATATGAGTGGTTTAGGGAAAATTATAAATAACATTATAACGTAAAAGTAGTTACAATAATTGAATCACAAAATAATTTACACCCTCCAAAATATGGATAGACCATCTATACTTATATATAAAATTTAAGTCTTCTATAAAAATGCTCCCCTTTCTAGGAGGCCACTGAAAAAAGCACTCTTTTTTCAGTAGAGTTTTCAAATTTGAATAGAAAAAGCATGAGGAATCCATATTTTTGGATATCTCATGCTTTTTCTTTTATAATTAAGTTTTAAAAGCCCTATTTCATGCTTTTCAACTTAATTATTCTCTTTAGATTCACAGTGAAGATTGATAATGCACCTTGCATTTGCATGCTAATTAAGCCTGACGATATTGCTACATCATAGCCATGTTGGTGCTTAAGTTCACTATTTTTAGCCTCTATCATATAACGCTCCCTAGCACGTTTTTTAAAATATTCACTTTTTTCGAACTCTATTTGATCTTTGTGGGTATTTGACTTTATTGAAACTGAATAAGTTTTAGATTTAGCGCCTTCTTTATAACACCCATCTTTATGAACACAATTTTTACACTTTTCTACATTAAAATAGTAAGTTAACACTTGATTTTTACCAACATTCTTCTTTCCCTGTTTTGCTTTTTTAATAGCCATATGACCTGCCGGACATACAAATAAACCAGCATCTTTATTAAACTCAAATTCATCTTCTTTTTTTCGCATTCCTTGTGAAATTACAGGATTTAGTTTTGAAATTAATGCAATTTTATTTTCTTTTGCATATTCTAGATTTTTCTTTTCAGAATAAGCTGTATCTCCAATTACTTCATTAACATCTATACCAGCCTCACGGCTTTTTTCTATTAAGGCTATGAGCTCCTTTCCATCACTTTTTTCGCCAGTTGTAATAACAGCTGCTGTAATTAAACGTTCTTCACTCATAGCAAGGTGTGATTTATATCCAAAAAAAGAACTATCCTCAGTCTTATGCCCCACTTTTGCATCCTCATCTTTTGATAGTTTTAGGTTTTCTATGTCATCATTAAAAGCTTCGGTTAAGTAGTTTAATTTAGTTTTCACAGTTGGATTTGCTACAATTTCTGGATTCTTGTTTATGCTATCAATTAATAATTTGCAGTACTCAAGAATATCTTCAAGTACTCCATTTGTAACTTTATTCGGCAAATCTTCTTTTATCTCAGGATGTACTCCGTACAATGTTTTTCTTAAATTTTTTGCACGTTTCAATAATTCTTCTCCTGCTGATTTTTGGTTATAACGTGACTTGGTATGCGTAGCATCAACTATTATTGCTTTGCTTTTTAAAACTCCCTCTTTTATAGCAAGTTCTACAGTCTTGTTTATTAATAAATCTAATAAATTCATGTCTTTAAGGCGAAGCTTTCTAAATTTAGTTAATGTACTTGAGTTTATTAAATTTGTTTCTTCTGGGGCTAAATTCAGAAAATATTTAAATGACATATCATAAAGAGTTCTTTCAACAACATCTTCATCAGACAATTCATATATTACTTTCAAAAGCAAATATTTAAATAGCATTATAGGGTTAATAGCACCTCTACCCATAGATGAACTATAGTTAATAATCAATTCGTCATAAACAAATGAAAAGTCAACAAGGTCATTAATTTGCTTTAAAATGTTATCTTTCGGAATAATTAACGAATATAAGCTATGGTATGTATTTATTTTTATTTCCAATTGTCCTTTTAGCATAATAGTTTAGCCCCTTTTATTTTATTCTACTATACTAATTCGACATATCTTTTAAAATTCCTTTTTGTTTTTAGTCTTTTACATAAAAAAATCGCCATCTTTAATTCGATGACGATTTTTCATATAGTTTTTCAGTGGCCTCCTTTCTAGTAGCAGATTTTTATTATTTAATCTGTCTACTTTTTATTGGGAGCATATCTATATTACTCCACTGCCTTATTTTTATTATTTTTAAATTCGTACTAATTTTTTATTCGAAATTAACTCATCAATCCCGAACTTTTTAATAAAGCTAAAAGCGAATTGAAATTAGTCTTTAATGTAGCAATATCGGTAGCTACCGATGCTGATTGTGTAGTCATTTTAGTTGCTCCTACAATTCCACATGGAACAAATTGAGCTAATTTATCTAAATATAGCCATTTGACAGTACCATCTGTAGCAGTACCACTTGTATGGAGTGGAACAGTAGTACCACTTGTACCTGCAATAGTACATTCATATACATACCCATTGGCATTAACTTGAACCCCTTTTGCGTAAGCATGACTATTTACTCTTGCTACAGTATTTGCTACACCACCATTTTTACAAATCCATTTTTCTACATAAGGAGTAGTACCAAATAGTGTGTTTGTATTCGTTATAGTTTGTCCTCTGTACCATCTACCATTAGTAGGTGCAATTTGATGTATAAACGACTGACAATCAATAGAACCAACAAGGATATTATTTTCTACGTTAATAGAACCATTGAAAGTGCTTGGGTTGTTAATTAAAGTGCTTAATGTAATTGGTGACGCAATGTTTACAAAAGTATTTCTACAAATATGAACATTTGCTATAACCGAAGTCGGTTCTATACTCACTGCACAATTATTATTTACATATGCAATGTTACCCTCAATATATACGTTTTTGGTTATTTCAGTAGTACTACCCGATAAACAAACTGCTTCAAAATTTAAATTGTTCAGCGTATTATTTTTAATAATTATACCGTTGTAAGGGTATCTTACATATATTCCTGCTCCATAATAAGATTCATCATTACCTAATATATTAGAAACTGAGTTATTTTCAAGTATACCATCTTGGCAACTAATACTGATTCCCGAAAGCATCCCTGTTTTTCCAACACAAATATTGTTTTTTATAATAGGTCTATAACATATTAAATCTGTTCCACTTAAGTGATTAGTGATGATTATTAAATTATAAGTAGGGTTAGTAATAGTGTTGTTAACAACTAAGGTGTCATTGCCTCTTACATTTATACCATCTAAACAATTATCTATTTTGTTGGAATCAATAACACTAGAAAAACAATTATCATCTACAACTATTCCTGCTCCTTCTCCATCACCTGTAGTTTTAGGTCTTCCACAATTTTTAATAATATTATTAAATACTTTTGAATTATACTGCGAGTCCAAACCTCCACCTTGACCTGATTCTAATCCTATACCTATACAAGCAGTATTAACATAGCAATTTTTAACTATAACATCATTTGGATTAGCATAAATAGTCCAATAACCAAAAACTGAAATACCTACGTCATCTATATTTTTAATAATACATTTATCTATAATTATATTATCTGTTATTTCTCCTAGTAAAGTTCCTAAACCTCCGTAAACTGTGATGCCATTAGCCATAAAATAAGAATTTACGGTAGAAGATGTCATTATAATATCTTGGATGGTACAATTAAAAACATACACATTTTTGCAAACCAACAATGTTAATCCATCATTCACTCCATTTTTTATTGTGCAATTAGTTATTTTCAAGCCATCAACAAAATAAAAATATAAAGCAAATAAATAATCTGATTTTGCTACTTTTAAATCACCTCTGTTGGCTCTGTTACCATCAAATATAATATTATTAATAGCAATGTTCATGCCTTGATTAGCTTGGGTATATTCAACTCCATTTAACCCGGATTTTAACATATTTCCTACTATACTTCCATTTATCATTTTTATAGTAGAATTGTTGCCCTCAAGTGTAATATTTGATGGTACAAAGAGAATAGCATTAATAATATGGATTGCATTACTTATTAGAACTACCTTATTCATATTGTTAGCATACGCATAATTTATAGCATTTTGGATTGAGGCAGTATCATTTGTACTCCCATCACCTTTAGCACCAAATGACTTTGCATCAATTACAATATCATTATTTAAATTAGTTATCAGGTTACCCCACTTCCTTATTTTTTAATTTGAACTAGCATAGTATTGAAACAGTCTACACTCTCAGCCGTAGACTTATAAGGGTTAAATAGATTTATACTAGATATTGTATACAAATTGTCTTGTAAGGGTGCTTCTAATTTTGTATAAGTGAAATAAATATTAATGCATTTGATTTGGATAAAATTTAGAGATAATTAGCAAAAGAGCTTAGAAAATCCGGTAGATCATAATGTTTTTATGATTTACCGGATTTTATTGTTTGTGACTGAACTGTGACTGAACTAAGTTTTTCTTATGATTTGTTAAGGACTTAGATGAGAGTAAGTAAGGACTAAGATATGACTACTTCATGGTAATATTTGTTTATAATCATTATTAAGTATGACATAGTATGTACAAGTAAACAAATAAAGTAATATTATCTATATTATTTAGGGTGGTGAAACATTTTGAAGACTGTATTAATAACAGGAGCTAATGGATTTGTCGGTAATCACATGGTAAAACATTTCTGTGAAATGCAATATAAAGTTTATGGTATAGACAGAAATGATACAAACAATGAATATATAAAAGAGTCATTTTATAGGATGGATTTACCAGATAATGAACTTTATAATATTGTTGAGTATATAAATCCGGATGTATGTATTCATTGTGCGGGGAACGCAAGTGTTAACAATTCTGTTACTAATCCAGTAGATGATTTTAAATCTAATATAAATGTAACTTTTCAATTGTTAGATGCAATAAGAAAAAGTAATAAGAAATGTAAAGTGATTTTTCTTTCAAGTGCGGCTGTATATGGTGAACCTATTAAACTTCCAATTAACGAAAATGATAAATGCAACCCAATTTCGCCTTATGGATTTCACAAGCTAATATGTGAAAAAATATGTGAAGAACATAGTAAATTATATGGTATGCAAATTTATATTTTGAGAATTTTTTCTGCATACGGTATGGGGATGAAGAAGCAAGTTTTATGGGATATGATACAAAAATTTAGAAATGATGAAGTAGTTAATCTTTATGGAAATGGTGACGAGAGCAGGGATTTTGTTAATATCGATGATATTCTAAATGTTGTTGATATTGTTTTAGATAAATCAATTAATACTTTTAATATATATAATGTAGCAACAGGTAAAGAATTATCCATAAAACAATTAAGTAATATTATCAAAAAAGAGATGAATAGCTTGAAAAATGTTGTCTTCACAGGAAAAGAAAATGAAGGGAATCCTAATAACTGGAGAGCAGATATATCTAAAATTAAAAAATTAGGATTTAACCAATCGGTGATTCTTGAAAGTGGAATTAAGAGCATCTTGCTAAATTATGAGGAGACCGTAGCTAATGAATCAAACTAATATTGGATTTATAGCGGTAGGTGGGAAACAATGGATGGGTGGATTATATTATGTAAAAAATTTAATTAATGAAATGCAGTTAGTTGATATTAAAGATAGACCTAATATTTTTATATTTTTAACAAATTCATTGGTAAATGAATTTTCAGATATTAGAGAAAATATAAAGGTTAAAAAAATAATATTAGAGGATGATTTATTAGATAAATGTATTAATAGGGTATCACTTTTGTTTTTCAAGAGAAAATTAAATTTAATACTATTTAGAAAACATAAACTTGAAAATTATATTAACAAGTATGATATTAAATATATTTATCCAGTTTTGCATCCATTATATAAAAAAATTGGGAAAGCGGAATGTGTGTTTTGGATTCCGGACTTTCAACATAAATATTTACCAGAATATTTTTCTGTGAGGGAAATTAAAAAAAGAAATAAAGAGTATTTAAAAATAAGTAAGTTACCTAATAAATTAATTTTTAGCAGTGAAGATGCACGAGATGATTTTTTAAAATTTTATTCAACTTCAAAAAACGAAATAGGGATTATTCATTTTACATCATTAATTAATGAAAGTGAAGAGACAAATCTGAGGGATGTTTTTACAAGATATAAACTCCCCAAAGAATATCTATTTATACCTAATCAGTTTTGGAAGCATAAAGATCATATTACCGCGTTTAAGGCATTAGATATACTTAATAGAATAAAAAAACATAATATTACTTTTGTTTGCAGTGGTGAATTGAAAGATTATAGAAATGTTGAATATATAAAATTATTGACTGAATTTATTGAAGAAAAAAATCTGAAAGAAAATATAGTAATACTTGGTTTTGTTCCAAAGAATGATCAAATTGAAATAATGAAAAAGTGTTTGGCAATTATTCAACCATCTTTATTTGAAGGGTGGAGTACAGTAGTAGAAGATGCAAAGCTATTTGGAAAACCAATTATAATCTCTAACCTTAGGGTTCATATTGAACAAAATCCTAATAAAGCAGTATATTTCAATAAAAATTCATCGTTAGACTTGGCTAATAAAATTGATAGTAATTTAGATTTATTTAGAGGCTATCTAGATAATTATTCTTGTAAGGAACCAATGACTGAGAGGATAGAATCTGCCAAAGAATATGCAAATGATTTTGTGAATTTCATAAACGGATAATAGTTGGAGTTTAAAATTATGTTTATTGCGAATTGTAGGGGATATAAGATGAAAACATGCAATATATTAGGCGTAAATATAAATGTTACTAACATGAAAGATACAGTTAAAATTATTGAAAGTAATCTTGAAGAATTAAAAGGTAATTACATTTGTATATCAAATGTACATACAACCGTTATGTCATATGAAAATGAAGAATATAAGAAAATTCAGAATGAAGGATTTATGGCATTACCTGACGGAAAGCCTTTGTCAATTTTAAGTAAGATAAAAGGATTTAAAGAAGCTCGAAGAGTTACTGGGCCTGATTTAATGGGTGAAATATTTGAAATACCTAAAGAAAAGGGATATACACATTATTTTTATGGAAGTACACAAGAAACGTTAGATTTTTTAAAAGTAAAGCTTTTAAATAGATACCCCAAAATACAAATTGCTGGGATGTATTCACCACCATTTAGAGTGTTATCTAATAAGGAAGATCAAACAATTGTAGAGAATATAAATAAAACAAATGCTGATTTTTTGTGGGTTGGTATTGGGGCTCCAAAACAGGAAATATGGATGT
This sequence comes from Clostridium estertheticum, assembly GCF_026650985.1. GTDB lineage: Bacteria > Bacillota > Clostridia > Clostridiales > Clostridiaceae > Clostridium_AD > Clostridium_AD estertheticum_C. The sequence continues at coordinate 2,027,682 of NZ_CP086239.1, read as the reverse complement.
CTGCCCATAAAGATAGAGTGAATTCTTTAATGATAGGAGTTGGTGCCGGTTTTGATTATCATGCTGATAAGATTAAGAGAGCTCCTAGATGGATGCAGCAGCTAAGTTTAGAATGGGTTTATAGATTGCTTCAAGATCCTAAAAGGTTATTTTCAAGATATCTAAATACTAATATTAAATTTATTATATATGCGTTTAAAGTTGGATTGGGGGGGATAAATAAATGAAAGTATGCATCATAACTAATATACCTTCACCATATAGAGTAGATTTATTCAACCATTTAATTGATAAAAGTATTTATGATATAAACATAATTTATTCTAGCAAAAATGAAGATAACAGATTTTGGAAAATTGATAAAGTTTTATTAAAAAATAGTTCATTTCTAAAATCAAAAACTATTAAAATTAGAACTAAGATGGATTACAAATACATTCATATACCTTTTAACATAATAGCAAAACTTAATGATATTAAACCTGATATAGTTATAGGCTCTGAATATAACCCTACTATAGTGGAAGCATTTATATGGTGTAAGCTAAAAAAAGTAAAATATATTAGTTGGTCTGATGGAACTTTAAATTCAGAGAAAAATATAAATAATATACAGCTAATATTAAGAAAATTGATTTGCAGGGAAGCGAATGCTCTTATAGCTAGTAGTACTGCCACTAAAATGGCTCAGCTTAAATACGGAGCTAAAGAGGAAAGAATATTCATTAGCTTATTAACTGTTGATATAAATAAGTACTTAATTGAAAGAGATTATAGTAGATCAAATAAAACACCTAAATTGTTATATGTTGGATCCTTAATAAAAAGAAAAGGATTGGATTTATTATTTGATGCAATAAGTTTAGTGAATTATGAATTTGTCTTAAATGTTGTTGGTGAAGGGGAGGAAATACATAACCTAGAAGATCAGGTGCAAAACCTTGGTATAAGAGAAAAAATAAAATTCTTGGGATACTTGCAGCAAAATGAGTTAAAGAAATTGTATGCTGAATCGGACATATTTGTATTACCAACTAGAGAGGATTGCTTTGGATTAGTTATATTAGAGGCAATGTGTGCTGGGCTACCTATAATATGCTCAAAATATGCTGATGGTGTTTTGGACTTGATTTGTGAAGGAGAAAATGGGTTTATTATTGAACCATATAATAGTAAGCAATTAGCTAATACAATACAAAATTTGCTTAATAATCCTGAAAAAATAAAAGCAATGGGTAAATCTTCGTATACAAGGGTTGGTAACTTTACATTGGAAAACGTTTTAAAAGGATTCGATGGTGCATTAAAATATGTTTTTAAAATAGAGTCACTATAAATTGACATTATATCAGTATTAAATTGTAGTTGTTAAAATAATAAATTGATTAAAAGAGGTAATAATGGATAATGATACTAGCTTTAAAAAGGTATTGATAAAATTATATAAGTATTTAACATTTAATATGACTTACTCAAATCTAAGTATTTATAATGATTATGATGGAAATGAATTAATAAAAAAATGTTTGCTTGATGATAAGCCATTATTAGTATCAAGATTTGGAGCAAATGAAAGTAGATGCATTAATTATTATATAAAGGATAAAAAGTATGATGAATTTATAAAAGACAGAATAAGTGTTAGTGCTGGTGTTTACCCCACAACAAAGGAAAATTTAGATAGGTTTTGTGAATATTATATAAAGTGCTCAAGATCGATAGATATATTAGCTTTGTGGAAGGTCAAGGGTGAAAAAAATCATGTAAAAAAGTATTGTAAAGATGCTAAGTTTACAAAGTTAGTTGCTTTAGAACCTTACTATTTTAAGAACCCTTGGTCGGAAGCATTGGAAAATAAAAAAATTTTGATTATACATCCTTTTGAAAAAACTATTCAAAGTCAATACAGACATAGAGAATTTCTATTTAAGGACAGTAGGATATTGCCAAAGTTTAAAAGTATAGAAGTGATAAAAGCTGTACAATCATTGGCACAAGAGCAAACTCCATATAAAAATTGGTTTGAAGCTTACGAATCAATGTGTAAAATCATAGATACAAAAGATTTCGATATTGCGATAATAGGAGCTGGGGCTTATGGTCTACCTTTAGCATACTACGTTAAAAGCATAGGCAAAAAGGCAATACATTTGGCAGGTGCAACTCAAATTCTATTTGGAATAAAAGGTAAAAGGTGGGATAAACATGACTTTATTTCTAAATTGTATAATGAGTACTGGGTTAGACCATCTGAGGATGAAACGCCACAAAATTCAATTAAAGTTGAAGGAGGTAGTTACTGGTAAATCAAATAAAAAACCTAAATTGTTATATTTTTAATTAATAGGAGGATTAAATGGAACGTCTTATATTATTTGATACTGAAGGAGAGAAAGGTCATAATTGGTTCTATAATTATAGTATATTATTAGGTTTAAAAAATTCAAGGTTCAATATTAAATATATAACATGTATATCAGATCAAAACAAAATAAAGATAATAGAAGAAAATAGAATTGATTTTGAAAACACTTATGTTAAAGAAAAAGAAGTTACAACTACAGAGCGATTTAAGGAGAAGAAGATTTTAAAGGCTGTGAAGAATAATATTAAAGAAAAATTAATATATAAAAATTCGAAAATAAAGTTAATATATACAGAATTGTGTGATTTGAAAGTTGTATTAACGAATAAAAACAAGATAGAACAAGTTAAAAAAGTTATTGTCAATTCTGAAAAAGGCGATATGGCAAGCGTTCATTTTTTAACTTTGGATTATATTATTTATGATCTATTCTTTTTATGTATAAAAGATAAATTTTTTATACATAAAAAGAATAAAACAAGGATAACTGCTACATTGCATTGGGCACCAAATACTTTTTTAAAGTGCTTTATAATTAAATATCTATTAAAACACGGGTATATTACTAAACTTATAGTTCATGGTGATTTCATAAGAAGAAGTATGATAAACAAACTGGGTATTCAGTGTGAAAATTTTATTTGTAACATACCGTACCCAGTATCTTCGAGTGAAGTAAAGTCAAAGGATACTTGTATTAATAAGATTGGACTGAAAGACCGCAGTGGACCATTTCTCTTATGCTTTGGTGGAACAAGATATGAAAAGGGTTTGGATTTAATGTTAGAAGCATGCAAGTTTATAAAATCTCCATTTACTTTGATAATTGCTGGTGAAGAGGGGGAAATTACAAAAGATTTTATAAATAATAAAATAAAAGAATTATGTTTAGAAGATAAAATTTTTCTCAACCTTAAATATATCGGAGATGAATTACTTCCATATTATTTTTCTGTAAGTGACATTGTTGTATTACCATACAGAAAGACATTTACAGGTCAAAGTGGACCATTAACTGAAGGTATAAATTACAATAAAATAGTCATAGCTCCTAATATAAATGAATTAGGATATATTGTTAGTAAGTATAATGTTGGGAAAGCATTTAATTGCGAAGATGTTGAGGACCTTGCTATGACAATAGAATATTGTGTTAAAAGTATTGCTAAGTTAAAGGGTAATTTTATTAATGGACAAGAAATGTTTAAAGAAGATACAAATATATCTAAATTTAAATCCAACTATAAAGATTTTTTTTATAGTTTATAACAATTTTAGCTGCACAAGCTTTTGTATTTATATATTGAGTATTAAAATTCTTGTTTGTTTACTAGATCATAATAGTTTCCATAATATATTAAGAAGGGTGAACCGAAATGAATAAAGTCTGTATATGTATATGTACTTATAAGAGAACTGATTATCTAAGAAAATTATTAGAGAGTCTTAAAAAAATGATCATAAACAATAATGAACAGTTGGAACTCCAGTTGATAGTTGTAGATAATGATAAAGATGCAACTGCACTACCTATTGTATTAGAACTAAATTTCATTGAACTGAAAATAATGTATGAAGTAGAATCCAATAAGGGAATATCATATGCTAGAAATAAGTGTATTGAATTAGCTTTGAAAGAAGGATCAGATTTTATTTCATTTGTTGATGATGATGAATTTGTATCTGAAAATTGGATTTATGAATTAGTTGATACAACTATAAAATTTAATGCGGATATTGTTGCAGGTCCTGTGGTTAGAGTATTACCAGAGAATAGTCCTAATTGGATAAAATCGAAAATATTTGATGCAAAAAGATTGAATACAGGTGGATTAATGGATAGCTGCGCTTCTGGTAATGTTATATTTAAAACAGAAATAATTATAAATGAGAATATTAGATTTGATTTAATGTATTCTTTAACCGGTGGGGAAGATACAAAGTTCTTTATGAAATTGAAAAAATTAGGTTATATAATAATATTCTCTGATGAAGCAATAGTTTATGAATGGGTGCCTAATAACAGAGTGAAATTAAATTATATATTGAAAAGAAGATTTACTGATGCAATAAATTTTGTGCATATTGAGAAGGAGCTTCAAAAAAAACATTTACTTTATTTAAGACCATTTAAAGCAATTATTAGATTATTGAAGGGACTAATTTTATTTATTTTTAGTTTGTTAAGAGGTTCTAGTTATACAATTAAGGCACTAATAATAATCGTAGAGTCTTTTGGTCACTTTGTTGGTTTTTTTTCGAAAATTTCAATAAAAAATTATTAATATGTTAAAAATATATAATAGGAGGAATACATGAAATTGTTATATGATTATCAGATTTTTCAAATGCAAAAGTTTGGTGGAATTTCACGGGTTTTCTTTGAGGTTATGAATAGAATGAAAAAAGAAAATTATGCAGAAATAGATCTTAGTCTACTATTTAATGAAAATTATTATATTAGGCAGAGTTCGAAAACTTTTAATTTAGTAAACATACCTAACAACTTAAACATTAAAGGGAAAACAAGTTTATTAAATTTAATTAATAAAAGTTATAGCATTAATAAAATTAAAAAAGATAAATATGATGTATTTCATCCAACATATTATGATACTTACTTTTTGAAGTATTTAAACAATAAGCCATTTGTTTTAACTGTACATGACATGATACATGAGAGGTATGATGATGTTGCTAAGGAAGATTTTAATACTATTAGTAATAAAAAAATATTAATTAGTAAAGCAAGTTCCATAATAGCTATATCAGAAAACACTAAACGAGATATTATTAATACTTATAATGTAGATGCAAACAAAATAAAAGTAATCTATTGGGCAAATTCACTGACTTGGGAGGAACCAATTGAACATCCCGATAAATATTTACTATATGTTGGGCAGAGAGGTGGGTATAAAAATTTTTTGAACTTTGCAAGGGCAATGAGAGGATTAATACAAAAGGATCCTTGTTTATATATAATTTGTTCGGGTGGGGGACCTTTTAGAGGTGAAGAAATAGAAGTCTTATCAAATTTAAATATTTTATCAAAATTTAAACAAACCAATATTAGTGACGGACAGTTAGTTACTTTGTATAAAAATGCATTAGCTTTCATATATCCATCATTATATGAAGGCTTTGGAATTCCTATATTAGAATCATTTTCATGTGGATGTCCTGCTATAATTAGTAATACATGTTGCTTTCAAGAAGTAGCACAAGATGCAGCATTATATTTCAATCCTTATAGTATTGAGGATATAGAAGAAAAAATTAATAGACTATTAACCGACCGAGCACTAAGGAAATCATTAATACATAAGGGAAAACTAAGGAATAGTGATTTTTCGTGGAGTAAGACGGTTAAGGAAACTTACAATGTTTATAATAGCTTGAAGTAAGGCAACAAAATGTATATTTCCATATACAAGATGCGAAAGGAGATTATTATGTCATTAAAAAAGTTGAATTCTAAAATAGACAATGTTAATTTAAAATTAAATTTAGGAAAAAGAAGTAAAAATATATTTAAGAATTTTTCTTTAAATATAATATATAAAATTATAGGCGTCTTTCTCAGCGTTCTTACATTGCCATTACTAATAGATTATTTAAGTGTAGAAAAATATGGAATATGGGTAACTTTAGTTACAATATTATCATGGACAAGCTTGTTTGATATAGGAATAGGAAATGGGTTAAGAAACAAATTAACTATTTGCCTTTCTAAAAATGAAATAACCAAAGGAAGGGAATACATCACAACAGCATATGTTTCATTATCAATAATAATTATAGTTATTACAACTATTGGTATATACATAATACCTTTTATAAAGTGGAATAAAGTATTTAATACAAATGCATTAACCCAGCAGCAATTTATTGCATTAACTATTGTTGTATTTGTATTGTATATGATTAATTTTATATTATCATTATGCAATTCTTTATATTATTCTATACAGAAGGCTGCGATGACTGGAAGGACGGCAGTTATAAATAATATATTAGTGCTAATATCAATAATTATTATAAGGAGGTTTCAGGGAAGTAATCTTGTATTAATGGCAACAATTTATACTTTGTCTGGTACAATATCATATATTATCATAACTGTTTTATTTTTCAAAGAAAGACCTGAACTATTACCTAAATTAAAATATTTCAATAGGAATAATATAAAGTACATTTTAAATGATGGAATAAAATTTTTCGTTATTCAAATAGCTTGCATTATAATTTTTACAACTGATAATATGATTATTACGCAGGTTTTAGGACCTCAAGCAGTAACATCGTATAATGTTACTCAAAAGCTATTTGGAATAATTGGAATGACGTATACATTAATGTTGACGCCTTTATGGTCAGCATACACTGAAGCATATTCTCAACTGGATTATTTGTGGATAAAAAAAGTTATAAATAAGCTGAATTATTCAATGATCGCTGTTATTGCCGGAGTTATTATAGTAAGTTTATTATCTAATACTATTATTGATTTATGGATTAGAAAAAGTATATATCCATCTAGATTACTTATATTATTGATGGGAATATATACGATAATTTCAACATGGAACAATATATATGCATATTTTTTGAATGGAATTGGTGCGTTAAAAGTATCATTATGGTTGGCTATTATTGGTAGTATTGTTAATATTCCTTTATCAATATATTTTGCTAAAAACTTAGGATTAGGTACTTCCGGAGTTATATTAGGCACCATCTTTTCGTTATTACCAAGTTCATTTATACAACCAATACAAAGTTATGTAATATTAAATCGGTTGGAAAGAAGTAATAAAGTTAAAAAAAATATATATAATATGGAATAAAGACAATTAAAGTCGGGAGGTAAACATGAAAGTATACTTAATTATAATATCCATTATTTTTTCAATTATTATATTTATTCAGTCTATTAATTTTTTAGATAAAGAAAAAAATCATAGAACAATTAGGATAATTATGATATCTATAACGAACGTATTAATTTTTTTAATACCTGTATATGGAATTTTACATTTAACTAATAAAATACAATATTTGATTTTAATATATTCAGCATTTATTTTAACTAAGAAGATTCTTAGACCAATCAATATCAAAAATATAAAGTTCTTATTTCCAATTATAATATTATTAATTTGTTGTTTTATAAGCATATTCTTTGCATTTAACAAAAATGAAGCCATAAATTTATTTTTTAAATTATTTGGATATATTGGATATATAATTATTATTATGCATTTATATAAAGATTACAATAGTAAGTTATTAATAATAAAATCTGTAAAGTTATCTTCTGTTTTTATTATAATTACAGGTGCTTATCAATTAATTTTAAATACATCAAATATAGGATTATATTCGTATTACAATCCTAATACAAACGATGTAAGAATAAGCATGATATTTAATGATTCACTAGAAGCGGCTGTGTTCACTTCAATAATAATAACCTTTATTCTTTGTGAATTATTAAACAATAAAAGAAGCAAAATTTTGAAATTATATGATTATTTATTAATAATAATTTTATTTGGTTTATTAATAGAAACGGGATCAAGAACTACATTGACATCTATAGCTATTGCATTCTTCATATTTTTCATTTTAATTAATCTAATTAAGAATCATAAAATAAAATTTTATATGAAAGTGTCTTTAATATCAACATTAATTTTATTGGGTTCGAATTATGCTATACAAAAATTATGGCAATTAGATATATTTAAAAGATTCTTATATGTAGAAAAGTCTATTGGAGTAAGAAGTAAATTTTGGAATGGTGCATTTGAAATGTTTAGAGATAATATTTGGGGTGTTGGATTAGGTAATTTTAAGTATCATGCTTTAATGTATATTCCAAGTTCTATGGCAGTTTTTGTGTTCAATAATATAAAAGTGGTTACTACTCATGCTGAGAATACATATCTTACTATATTGGCAGAGATAGGCATAGTAGGATTCTTGACTTATTTATACATAATAATAAGATCAATAATAAAAGCTATAAAAAATTTATTTAAAAATAAAAAAACACAAAATAATAATATATTTCCTATATTAATTATAATATCACTTAATGTGATATTAATAAATAATATGACAACATATTTTAATGATTCACAGGCAATAATGAGTTTATTTTGGATTATTATTGGACTATCAAGTGATACTATTTGCACTGAAAAGGTATCAATTTCTTCTTCGAGAGCACCCACAAAGGGACTAACCTAAGAACCGGCAATAACAAAATAAATTAAAAAAAATTATTGTGACAAAAGATACAATGTAGGATATTGAAAATAAAATTTGGAGGATTCAGGAGGAAATTTTATGAATAGTTATATTAAAAATGTATTTATGTTTTCATCTCCATTTATATTAATATTTGAATCAATATTAAATAAATTTTTGAATAATAATTGTATAGTGTTATGTCTACATATGTATCCAGATAGTTATGGAAATTTTGATGAAATAAATTTAAAAAAAAATATTAAATATTTGAAAGAAAATTGTAATGTAGTATCTTTAGATGAAATTTTTAATATGATTTCTAATAATTCTAATATACCAAATAGAACAGTTGCAGTAACAATAGACGATGCTAAACAGTCATTTTATATACATGGGTATCCAATATTAAAGAAATTTGAGATACCATTTACACTTGGAATTATTCCGGGTCTTATAGAAAATAATGAAAGAAGTTATTTTGTTTCTAAATTGATGAGAATGGCTGGACATAAATTTTATTTAGAACATCAAGAAATGTTGTATCGTATAAATAATTATTTTCAATTAAAAAATTTAAAAAAGGCGGCTTCTTTTAATGAAGTTTATGAGGAAATTAAATATTTAAATGATGAGGATATTCAAGAAGCGATTAAGTATATGAAAATCCCAGATGATGATTTTATATCATGGGAAACATTGAAAATTATGCAATCAAATAAAAATATAAAGTTTGCATGTCATACAATGTCACATCCTTTTTTAGAATTTTCAAGAGGAGATTGGTTGAGCTTTGAATTAGAAGAATCAAAGTGGTTGATAGAGAATAATTTGAAAATTAATGTAGACACTTTTATATTACCTTATGGAAATTCTGAAAATTATTCACCAGAATTAGATAATGAGCTAACAAGGTTACGATATAAATATGTTTTATACACTGAAAGGGGTTATATATCAAAAGATACAAATAAATTTAAAATTCCAAGAATGGGTGGGGAAGTTAAATTTAATTTATTTAAAGTATTTACAAGTGCTAGCCTATGTAGAGTTATATTTAGAAGGAAATTCATATAAAATTAGAAGCATCAATTAAAATTAGAAGTATCAATTAAAATTAGAAGCATCAATGAATAACAGTCAAAACATTCCTACCAATATTCTCAAAGGGAATACTTTTAAAATTTTTATTTTCTTTAAAGATTATAGAATTTCTGCTCAATCTAAAGTCCATTTTAGTGGAATTTACAAATCCAGGATTTACATCATAGCAAATATTATTCTTAACATGTCCATACTTAATAACAGAGTCGGAAATTGAGGGCATCTTAGTTTGATAAAGCAAATTATTTTCAATAACGTTATTATTAGGAATACCAGGACTACCATTTTTTAATAAGTATTTAAGTTCAGGATATTTATTAGTCCAAATATCACTTTCATAGGGAACTTTACTTAAGTTTGAATATAATTCATTTAAATCCCAAGTTAACCCTCTTTCATCAAAGTTAATAGAAGTCTTACAATCCACAATTATATTGTTTTCTATAATATTATCCCTTCCACCTCCAATGAAAATTGGATTTTTAACCTTATAAAACACATTTCCGTAAACTTCTGCACTACTCATGCAATCATCTAAATAGATCCCAGACACGTTAAAATTCCCAATATTATTATCAATGTCATGCAAATAATTATATTTAATTATATTTCCTCTAAAAGTCCAATCTCTGCCAGTATATATAGCGCCAACGTCGTCTGTTTCTGTTGCTACATTATATATTTCATTATATTCTAGTAAATGATCATTACCAGAAAATAAAATTGCAGTATGGGGTGCGTCGTGAATACTATTGTGAGAAGCAATTATTCCAACGCCAGAGATATTAATAGCTGCACTATAGGTCTTCTTAATTCTTGAAAAATTATATATTTCATTATTTGATGCATAGTTATTACAGGGGGTAAGTGTGTTTCTATTACCTCCAGTAATAACTAATCCACCCGTTCCAGTATTATAAACCTCACAATTTTCTACTCCATTATTTGTTCCGCCATTAATAGAAATAGCATTTTGAGAAGTATTTCTTATTACACAATCTTTAATTTTATTATTTAATCCATTGTTGATTACAATGTTAGTAGTTCTGCTGTTTTCAAAGGTAATACCTTCAATGGTTACATTTGATACATCTGTCATTTGGATAAATGGAGCAGTAAGCACTGATAATTGTATCTTTGAATTTTTTATAGGGGAGTTAGGAAGAAAGTATAGAAGCTTCTTGTCATAGTCTATATAATATTCTCCAGCCTTATCAAGCTCCTCTAATATATTAAAGAAATAAAATCTCTGTCCTTCTTTTATTCCATAAGGTAATTTAGTGGTGGAGCTAATAATGTTATTAAGTATGTCAATAGTTGAAACTTTAATAGTAGAATCACTCCAATTATGAAACCAATAACCACTCATCAATATGGTTTTATTTCTATTCCAAAGTAAAGGCTCATTTCCATTATATTTAAAGGAATTTATTGTGTCATTGGTTTTTTTAATAACTTGTCCTGTAGAAAGAAATTTGTAATTTGGAAATCGAGCTATGGTCATTGGATCATTATTATAAAATAACTCAGGAGCATTACTTATGATCTCTTTACTACTAGCAAAATCCATAGGGTATTTGGAAAAATCAGCAACAAGTATATTCTTTGCGGCCTCTTTATTTATAAATTTATCAAGTATAGTTTTATCAGTGAGTGGCTTAAAATCAGTATTTGGTAGATTGTATCCTCCGATAAAAAATACTTTTTCTTTTTTATAGGATTTGTAGGTTATGGATAATTGCTTATTACCAGAATCAATTTTTTCTAGTTCAATGCTTTTGTTTATGAAATAGTTGCCACCACGAAAGAATACGATTATATCTTTATGAATTGCTGTATTTTTTTTTGTGTTTCTGATGGCATCTCTTGCACCTTCTAAAGTTTTAAAAGGATGAGATTTGCTTCCGATACTATTATCATTACCATAAGTTGATATATAAAAATTAATATTGGAGTTAGGTTTATAGAATATGTAAATTAATGAGCATAACAATATAGTTACTAAAATAAACACTATAAATTTAAAAAAATATTTCTTAAAGATAATTTTCATAAAAAATCAATACTCCAATCTTTAAATTTACTCTATAGTAATATATTGAAAATTATATTGTTTTAGACTAAATAGGAGTTTTTATTGTAATGTTTTTTTACATGTGACTGTGCAGTGACTGAACTTAGTTTATTTCATGATTAGCTAAGGAGCTAAATGAGGATAAGTAAGGACTAATATGTGACCATCTCATGGTAATATTTGTTTATAGTCATTATTTAAGTATGAAACTAAGGGGAATTGATTATGGAGATGAATGATAACAAATCAGAAGATTTTACTTTAAACATGGGAACATCCACATCCTTTTTAGTAAAGATACAATATAGGCAAAATACAAGCTGGCAAGGGACAATTAAATGGTTAGATGGAAAGCAAACTAGACATTTTCGTAGTTGCCTTGAAATGATGATGCTAATTGAGGATGCATTAACAAGTGATAAGGCAAAGAGTAAAGATATTGAGTTTAATTCATGGGAGGAGAATGACGAGGCTACATCATTAAGTGACCTAGAGGTAAAAAGAAGAAAAATGTATAGAGAATATGTTTGTAAGAATAAAAAATAAAAGAAGGTAAATAGTTAAGTACTGTTTATGAATAGAAGAAAGGAGAGCCATATGGCAGACTTACAAACTGATGTTACTTATAATACAGGAGATATAAAGATTATAAAAAGACATTACTATTTTTTTGTAAAGAGATTTATAGATATAATAGGAGCAATAGTTGGAATTATATTCTTATTACCAATTATGCTAGGTACGGCTATTGCTATAAAGTTAAATTCTAAAGGTAAAATTGTTTTCTCTCAAGAAAGAGTTGGAATTAATGGAAATATATTTAAAATGTATAAGTTTAGATCTATGATTAATAATGCCGAAGAGCTTAAAAAAGAACTAATTACTAAAAACGAAATGTCTGGACCTATGTTTAAGATTAAGAGAGATCCAAGAGTTACAAGTGTGGGTAGGATTATAAGGAAAACTAGTATTGATGAATTACCACAGTTACTTAATGTACTTAAAGGAAATATGTCATTAGTTGGACCTAGACCTAATTTGCCAAAAGAAGTTAGCTGCTTTAACTCCTATCATAAACAAAAATTACTGGCTAAACCAGGGTTAACATGTTATTGGCAGGTAATGGGTAGAAATAATATTGGTTTCGAAGAGTGGATGGAGCTAGACATAAAATATATTAAGGAAAGAAATACTTGGATTGATATAAAGCTTATTATAAAAACGGTGTTTGTATTGCTCGGTGATAAAAACGCTGCTTAGGAGATTCAATAAATGAAGGGGTGCATTATGGAAGAGGAAAATTACATAAATATTAAAGATTTTTTAAAAATAATTAGAAAACGAATAAAATTAATAGTTTTAATAACAGTTTTTGCAACTATTATAACTGGAATAGTAAGTTTTTATGTGCTTAAACCTGTATACGAAGCTAAATGTACAGTTATCGTTGGGAAAGATAGTACTGATAAGATTACAGCGAGTGAAGTAACCATGTACCAAGATTTGATACAGACATACAGTCAAATTGCAAAATCCAGGGTAGTAGCTGAAAATGCTCTTGGAAGATTGAATTTGGGTGTATCTTGGGAAGAATTCATGTCAAACGTAGATATTACACCTGAAACAGGCACACAAATAGTAGATATCTCTTACAAGAATCAAAATACAGAAGTAGCAGAGCAAGGAGCGAATGCTGTAACCCAAGCTTTTATAGAAGAATCTCAAAAGCTTCTACCCTCAGGCAGTGTGAAAATAATGGATAAGGCTTTGACTACTGAAGCACCGATAAAGCCAAACAAGATGTTGAATATTTTTATAGCATTTATCCTAGGTTTAATATTTTCAGCGTCTCTAGTTTTTTTTATAGATTATTTGGATAATACAATTAAAAATGAAGAGGATGTAGAACGAAAATTAGGATTACCTACCATGGGATTAATTCCAAAACAAAATAAGATGGAAAACCTTATTGTAGAGAAACAACCTAAATCGGCAGTTACAGAAGCGTTTAAAAGCATGAGAACTAATTTACTATTTTCTATGGAGAACAGAGGAATAAACACATTAATGGTTTCTAGCTCAATCCCTAAGGAAGGTAAAACTTCGGTTTCAACCAATGTTGCTTTTGCCATAGCAAAGGCAGGAAAGAGGGTTTTACTTGTTGATTGTGATCTTAGAAAACCTAATGTTCATAGATGCTTTAATATTAGCAACAATGAAGGGTTGGCAGATATAATTTTAAAGGAAAGAAAAGTTGAGGAAAGTATAATAAAAATTAATGATAATTTTAACGTAATAACTGCTGGAATAGTTAATTACAATTCGTCGGAGTTATTATCATCTCAGAAGATGCAGAACTTTATTAATGATATGGAAAAAGAATATGATTATGTAATACTTGACACCCCTCCAATAGTTGCATTTACAGATGCTCTTACCTTAGTTACTGATAAAATTGGAGTTATTTTAGTAATAAGCTGCGAACAAACAAAAATAGAAATTTGTAAAAAATCAAAACAATTATTAACAAATGTTAATGCTACATTGATTGGAGCCGTATTAAATAAAGTGGATAAAAGAGTGTTTGTGGGTTATGGATATGATTATTATTCTAATGGTAAAAAAAAGAAAAATAAAGTTAAAACTAAAAGGAAATTTAAGGAATCTGATAAAGGTGCAATTATATAAGAATAGCAATAGCGAAGGCCCTAATTCATAAGGCTCCTATTGATGTAAAGTTACTTCTGTCAGTTTTTACATTTTTTTGTATTGTTCGTGATTGAACTGTGACTGAAGTAAGTTTATTTTATGATTGGTTAAGGATTTAAATGAGAGTAAGTAAGGACTAAGATATGACTATATAATGGTAATATTTACTTGTAGTCATTATTAAGTATGGCACTAAGGGGAATTGATTATGAAGATGAATGATAATGGACCACAAGACTTTACCTTAAATATCATCATTAACAATGATAGAAGCATACAGGGGGAAATACAGCACTGCCAATCAAATCAGACAAGCTATTTTAGAAGCTTAATTGAAATGATTATACTAATAAATGGAAAATTGAACGAGGTACAATTATCGCAGCCAAGTAATGAGTTTCGTTCATGGGTGAAAGAGGTAATTCCATTATAGTTAAAGGGTAGTAAACATTATGAGCATCAATGAGAATAATGAGGCAGCGCTTTCAAGTAAATTAGAGTTTGAAAGGAGATCTATAAAATATGTGTGTAAGAACAAAGGATAATGAAACAAATAGAATATTCTGTAATTATTAAAAAAATATTGTAAAAAATACCATAAGTAGTATATAATAGTATAATATGGTATTAATATCCAATAAATTCAAAAAATACTTGGAGGCAATGAAACATATTCTAAATTGGTCACTTTGAATATGATGAGCTAATAGTGAATCCACTCCTTTTATAGAAAAAAACAATATATAAGGGGGGGAATCCTTGTTAGCGAATAATTTAAAGCTTACTTACGAAAATGATGAAGAGTGTTTAAAAGTATATACATTGGGTTGTTTCGAAGTAGTATTAGATGGGAAGGTTATTTCAAATGATTGTAAGCGGTCTCAACAAGTGTGGAATTTATTTAAGTATACTCTTACATATAGAAATAAAAGAATTGTGCAAGAAAACTTTTTCGATGTTTTATGGAATGATAAAGAATGCGATAACCCTGTAAAAGCTTTGCAAAATCTTGTTTACAGACTTAGAATGCTTCTAGATTATAAAGGGGTAAATAAAGATGGAGAGTCAGTTATAAATTATTCACAGGGGTGTTATAGCTGGAATAAGAAATCACATTATTGGACGGATGTTGATGAGTTTGAAGAGCTTTATGAAAAAGCTAAAACTTATGAGAAAAATGAAGATTTTCTTAATGCAATTGAAATTTCCCAAAGGGCATTAATGTTATACAAAGGTGATTATCTTTGCGAAGACTCCTACAATGAGTGGGTAATGCCTGTTAGAAACTATTATCATCGTATTTACATGGATATAATCGCTAATCTAATAAAACTATTAAAAAATTATAGAAGAAACAAGGATATTTTGAGGGTATGTGAAGAGGCATTAATGATTCAACCATTCGAAGAAAGTATTCATTTACCTTATATTGAAGCACTTATTGAAGAGGGTAATATGGTCCAAGCACAAAAACAATACGAATATGTAACGTCTATGCTGTATGAGGAGATGGGAGTAAAACCATCATCTGACCTACAAAAGCTATATAGCAAGATTAAATGTAAAAACAACAAGGGTTTAGTTGATTTGGGTTCTTTTCAGAAAATGATGATGGATAACCATGAATCGGATGGTGCTTTCTTTTGTGAACCAGATACTTTTGTTTCCGTTTATAAATTAGAATGTCATAGAGCAGTAAGGACTAAACAAATTGTATTTATGGGATTATTCACAATAACTAGGACAAAAAATAGGACACATGATAGTAAAGTAATGAAAAATGGAATTGGGTCGTTTCTTAATATATTAATACAGGATCTTCGTGAAGGTGATGTTGTGACAGCATGGAGTGAGACTCAAATACTTGTTATACTTTCTGGAACAACATATGAACAAGCAAATATGATACTCGACCGCGTTGTAAATAAGTATGAAGAAAATTCTTCTAAGAAGATAATCGTAAAGGCATTACTTAAGTCAATCGATTGCAGTGGTAGGCAAAATGAAAAATTATGAATAAAGAGGAATTTTACTATATGCATATATAAGAAAAAATATCTCCATTTCATTTTCAAATTCCTGAAAATACATGGTAGAGGTGAATTATTGATATGGTTAATAATTTAAAAGTTGATTTTAACTATTTAGATGATATTGATATATATGAACTATTGTTACAAGGAAGAATCTTGAACTTTCCATCAGGGTTTTGGGCTAATAGAAGTGTAGCAGAAGCAAAACATGTTGCTATTAAGTTATTAAAATATTTAATAGATGAAAAACTTAAATTAAATAAGACGGATGTAAAAAGAGAAGTATCTAAAATGTTCTTAACAAAGTACAAGCTCCATACTGCTTCAAAATTATTTGGGCGTTCAGCCATTCGTTATGTAATATGTACTTATCCAGATGTGCATTATCAACCTTGGCAATTTAAGCTAGATAAAGTACCTAAAAGTTACTGGGCAAATGAAGAAAATAGAGTTGATGCCTTAAAATATTTATTCGAAATAGAAATGAAATGGAACATAGAGGATGTAAAAGAAAAATTATGTTGGAGTCTTCTTGAGAAAAATGGGTTAGGTACGTTACATAATTATTATCCTAGTTTATTTAAAATAATTAAAGCTGTATATCAATTTGAGATACAACCTTGGGAAATAATAAATGGTGAGGTTCCTAATGGAACATGGGAAAGTGAAATAAATAGGATTAGGGCTGTAAAATGGTTGATCTTAAAAGTGAACATACCAAATGAACAAATAGATAGAAAAATTTTTGCAAAATATGGATTAAGCATGTTGTTAGGTAAGTATTATAACGATAATACAACAAGAGCTATAAGGGAAGCAAATGATGGCTATATTGAAGATGTAGTGTTAAGAACTATGAAAAATTAATGCATAAGCAGACCAGCGGGCGAGAAAATTATATACCTCAGTCACAGGTACTGGGGTCGTGAACAAATTGTAAAAGGGATTTCCAAAACAGGGGATCCCTTAAAACATATCTAGATTATAGTAGTAATGAAATAAAATGTCCCACCTGGTGAGCATTGTAAAGAGGCGTAGGAATTTAGGAAAAAATGGGCTATAATATAATTAATTGTTTGCCACTAAAATATCATGAAATTTACTGAGCAATTTTTCTAAGAAGTATTGATGGCACAATTGAAAAATATCGTTGGAAGGTGAAGTTTTGAGTAATAATATTCTATTAGTGATTTTGGGTTTAATAGTAGCTATGCTTTTTATTTCCTCAAGCAAAAAAAGGTTTATAAGAATTCAAGAACAAAGAGAGTGCTTCAATAAAATAGTTAATGAATTCAAGATTGCATGTGAAGAACTAAATGGTTATACAAAAGATTTCTATTATACTTATTTTATAAAAGAAAAGTGGAAATATAAGTATAAAGAATTGTATTCTAAAGTGGATAAAAAGTGGAAGTATGAGAAGTTGAAACTGGATAAAGACATATTAAACTCAATAGATGAATTTAAAAATAAATATAGTAATATAGAAAAAATAAGAGATGATTATAATAAGAAATTTATTCGAATTGAAAAAATAAATTATAAGAATTTATTCGACAATATTGAAGGGAGAGCTTTAGATCAGCAGCAGAGAGAATGTGTAATAAAAGAGGAGATAAACAATCTTGTTATAGCTGGGGCAGGAACTGGTAAGACAACTACAATTGTTGGAAAGATAAAATATCTTCTAGAAAAATATAATTACAACTCTGATGAAATTTTAGTTTTATCTTTTACAAATGCATCAGCAAGTGAAATGGCTGAAAGAGTAAAAAAAGAAACTGGGAAAAACATGGACGTTATGACTTTTCATAAACTTGGAAAAGAAATCATTGCAGAAGTTGAAGGTAAGCAGCCAAGTATAACTTAAATTAAGCTTATTAATTTGATTGAAGAAGAATTTGCTGCATTAACTAAAAATAATGAAAGCTATAATGGTTTGTTAAATAAATTTTTCTTATCTTATATGAAAGAATATAGGAGTAGATTTGATTTCAAAAATGAGGGAGAATTCATAGATTATTTAAAAGACAATCAAATACAGACTTTTAAAAACGAAGTTGTTAAAAGTTATGAGGAGATGGAGATAGCTAATTTTCTATTTATAAATAAGATAAATTATGAATATGAAAAAAATTATAAAATAAACACTGCCGATAGAAAGTATAGTAGGTATAGGCCAGATTTCTATTTAACAGATTATGAGATTTACATAGAGCATTTTGGTATAGATAGAAAAGGCAATGTTCCAAAGTATTTCACAGGCAAAAATGGTGTGAGTGCAAAAGAAGTTTATAATGATGGAATAAGGTGGAAAAGAGAAATACATAAAAAATATAATACAAAACTTATAGAAACTTATTCCTATGAAAAAATGGAAGGGAACTTGCTTGAGAAGTTAGAAAAACAATTAAAGGCTGCAGGGGTAGTATTTAATGCAATGTCAAGGAATGAAGTATGGGAGGTTATTGAAAAGAATAAAGCTTATGAATTAAAAAGCATAATTAAATTAATCAATACTTTTATAATGTTAATGAAGTCAAATGGTTTTTCTGTAGAAGCTATAAAGCAAGTAAATGTAAAAGAGCTTTCAGGATATGAAAAAAGTAGAAATGATATTTTTATAAATATTACTGCACCAATATATGAAGCTTATAATAAAGAACTTATAAACAATGATGAAATAGATTTTAGCGATATGATAAATAAAGCTACTAAATATATATTAGAAGGAAAGTTTAATAAAAAATATAGTTATATAATTGTGGATGAGTATCAGGATATTTCTTTGGCGAGGTACAGTTTAATCAAAGCTATTAAAGAATTAAATAATTCAAAATTATTTTGTGTAGGAGATGATTGGCAAAGTATATATAGATTTGCTGGAGGTGATGTAAATTTATTTGTTAAATTTGATCAATATTTCGGGTTTACGGAAAAAACATATATCGAAACAACCTATAGATTTAATAAAAGTCTTATTGATTTAAGTGGTAAATTCGTCTTAAAAAATAAAGGGCAAATAAAGAAGAAACTTAAAAGTTTTGATGATAATCAGGACCTGTCATATGAATTATTGTATGGAGATAAAAAAAGCGAACTTACTATATTATTAAAAGAAAGATTAAACTCAATTCCTCCTAAAAGTACAGTGGCGCTCCTTGGAAGATATAAAGACGATTTGAAGTTTTTACTTGATGATAATTTTAGTTATAGATATGATCCTCATTTAGGTAAGGGAATAATTTCTTATAAAAAGAGGTTTGATTTACATATAGAATTTTTAACAGTTCATAAGTCTAAAGGATTGCAGACGGATTATGTTTTCATAGTTAATAACAGCAATGGTAAACATGGATTCCCAAGTAAGATTGAAGATGATAGGGTACTTAATTTATTAATACAAAATAAAGAAAAATATGAATATGCTGAAGAGCGAAGGCTATTTTATGTAGCATTAACTAGAGCTAAAAAGCACGTATATCTTTTAGTTGAGAATAATAGTAAATCGTCTTTTATTAGAGAAATTGAGGAAGATAATAATATTAAGGTGGCAAAAGTAAAGGCAATAAATTGTCCGGAATGCAAAAAAGGTGAACTTAAAATTAGGACAGGCCCTTACGGAGAATTTTACGCTTGTTCTAATTATCCGCTATGCGAACATACAGAAAAAATTAAAGTGAATAATTTAGAAGGACAAATTCTGCCCAAAGAAATAGTTGGAAATGTACATAAAGATAAAGAGAAGAGTTTAGTAATAGCTGGTAAAAAATAATGCATTCTTGTAAATAAGTAAGAATAGAAGTACATAGGGGGTTCTTTAGTAACTTGTTTGATGCTAAAAAAAGGGAGCATAACGCAGTGGCAACATTATATGCTTAGGTAAAGTTTAGATAATCTGAAAAAATATAAACATAGAACACAATAAAAGGGATTTCCCAATAATGGGAATCCCTTAAAACATATCTAGATTAATCTAGTTAAGCAAAATATGTTAATAACTCAATAAAAATTATCTTTAATTATGGTAAAGTGAAGAAGGTGTACTAAATGGAGAAAGGTAAAAACGATTAAAAAGCAGTTTATTTAACATTTGATTATTATTAATTATTTTGATATACTTACCTAAGTAACAATTACTTAGGTAAGTAATTAATTGGAGGTGAAATAAAATTGAATTTATATGGTCATAAAACAAATCAATTAGCTCGAAATTTTACAAAGAAATTAAATGAAAAAATCTTGCCACTTGGTTTATATGCTTCACAATGGGGAATTATATTGTACTTATATGAAAAAAAGCAGTGTACACAAATTGAACTGAGTCGATATCTGGGTGTAGAAGCTCCGACAATTACTAGAACATTGGCTAGAATGGAAGAAGTGGGATGGGTAATTCGAGAAGCTGGAAGTGATAGGCGCGAGAGATATATAAAATTAACAGAAAAAGCTTGTGGCATGTTTCTAAAATGGAATAAAGCTGCTAATATTTTGGAAAAAGAGGCAATAAATGATATTGATAAAGAAGAACTAGATATTTTTAATCAAGTTTTAGAAAAGATGATGAAGAACTTACAGTAGGAAGAAGGCTTATTTTATGTTTAAAAATAATAAACAAAGTCCTATATATTTGCTAAAGATAATAAAACAAGCATTTGAGATTAATAAAAAACCTTTTCCATGGTTAAAAGCAATTAGTGCTGCTATATGTGTAGGAGTTCCGGTAAGCATTGGCCTAGTAGAAGGACAACTACGTTTAGGGTTATTGGGTGGGATTGGAGGATTTACCTATCTATATGTTTTTAATCAACCTTATGCTAGGCGTGCAAAACAAATATTTTTTGTTGCCATTGGTATCAGTCTTTCAGTTGGGCTGGGTACATTAGCAGCACCTTATCCTTTACTTGTTATTTTAATAGTTGGTCTAATCGGAACGATAGTAACATTTATATTTGGCGTACTTAAGATACCAGGTCCAGCGGCTATATTTTTTGTTCTAAGTTTCATAATGACAACAGGGATGGCTATTGATCCGTCAGCAGCGCCTATTCGTACTGCCATTGTGCTTATTAGTAGTCTTTTCGCATGGATAATCAGTATGGTAGGATGGTTTTTTAATCCACATGGCCCTGAAATAAAAGCCCTTAAAGAGGTTTATTTAGCTTTAGCATCATTTAGTGAAACTCTTAGTAGCGAGAATATTAATGATGTACGACATCGCACTGTTAATGCATTAAAGGAATCAGAAGAAACTCTTTTAGTAGGTTATATTCCATGGAAGAACTCATTTTTGTTTAATCGATTATCTCTTTTAAACGAACAAGCTAATAAGTTATTTTTAGAAATGCTTGAATTGTATTCTAATGGAAACAATAAGTTACCAAAGGAATTTGGTGAAATGCTAAGGGAATTATCTATGGGAATTGAATTAAAAGATGGAGAAGTAATTACAATACATCCACTACATAATAAACTAAACCCGGAGTATCATAATTTTTTAGATATAATTTATGATGCTGAGGCTATTATCAATATACCATTGACATACATTGGACATGGAATAAAGATTTCAAAACCATCATTAAAAATGAAATTTAATAAAGCGTGTGATAAGGATTCGATAGTGTTTATTAACGCTGTTCGCTATGGAATTGTTCTTTCAATATCAACCATGATAGCTTTTGGCTTTCACTTTAACAGGCCTTATTGGATACCATTATCATGTGCTGCTGTTATGTCAGGTTCAACTATTATGGCCACTTTTCATCGGGCAATTCAGCGTTCATTTGGTACGATTGTTGGATTAATTATAGCCGTTATTATTTTTAAACTACAGCCACAAGGTTTCATGATAGTTATAATTAACATGTTACTAACAGCAATAACAGAACTTTTTATTGTGAAAAATTATGCCGTAGCAGCGGTGTTTATAACACCCAATGCTTTGCTTATAGCAGAAGCGTCCACGCAAATTAATAATGTTCCCTATTTTGCAACAACACGTATTATAGATATCATGATTGGGTCTATTATTGGATTAATCGGCATTTATATTACTGGTCATCGTTCAGCCTCTAGTCGATTACCAGGTTTAATGACGAAACTAATTCGTAGTCAGGCAAGAGTGATAGTTCGTTTAACATCTAATAGCAAAATTAGTAATGGTGAGGACATAAAATGGATAAAAGAAAAAATGGAGATAGATTTTGTGAATTTCAAGACGGCATATATTACAGCATTAGGTGAAATTCCAAATAATGAGAAAATGCTTGAAATGCTGTGGCCAGCATTTTTCTCTTTAGAACACATTAGTTATTTACTTGACATGGATTGTACAACAAAGGTATATTTCAACTTATCAGATGAAAATTTAGCAGAATTGTTACTTGCCTTTGAAAAAATGGCAATGGCCATTGAACAAAAACAGATTGTACAGTTTAAAAAAATTCCTATTATGAATGAAATACCAAAAATTTGTGAAGAAATTAATATTCTTCAAGAATCTCTGAGTATAAAGGTTATAAGTATTAAAAATAGCAAGAATTAGTTGAGTTAATTATAAAAAATATAAAAATTTGGCTATTCCACTTCATTCTTAATCTTTACTTAAAAAATTTCCTAAGTTAATTATATGTTGTTCATATATTCCAAAGCCTATTTTACATTTTTCATTGAAAGCTTCTACAGTATAACTAAGCTTTCTGCCTTCAATAGCTACCAATGTCGCTTTTACGGTAACTTTCGTGTTAATAGAAGTTGGATTTATATGTTCAACATTAATTTTGGTTCCAACGGATCTATAATTTTCAGGCATATTATCCATTACTATATGATTAGCTGTATCTTCTATAAATCTAATCATGCTAGGTGTAGATAGTGTAGTGACACCTTTATTTCCAATAAAGTCTGCTGTATCTTCTGATTTCACTATATATTCATTAACTAATGTTTTTCCTACCTTAAAAAGAGAATTAAAGTCCATTTAATAATCATCCTTTCTTTTGTGTTATTAAGTTTTTATATAAAAATCCATAAATTATTATAACATATCTTTCATGAAGGAAAACAAATGAATATAGAAAATATGCAAATAAATTACACGAAAATGATGTAGTAAGTTTAAGTTCAAAAACATATTAAACTTACTACATTAAGTTTTTGCATTTATTTCCATGACACTTTTGTATATAATCATTATTTTTATTTAGCTAAAAAAATAGACATTAATACATTGATGTCTATTGGATTATTTTATTATTTTAATAATTGATTTATGGTTAATGGGCCCACAATTCCATCAGATTTTAAAGCTCTTATAGTTTGAAATTTTTTAACAGCTACTAGTGTATTTACACCAAAATATGAATCAGCTCCAGTTTCACCACAACTAAATCCTAATGCAATAAGTCGCTGCTGTATCCATCTTATAAGTTCATTATGGGATCCATTAGTAAAGGATATCTTAGCTATAACATCATTGGTATGGGTACCTTTGATACCATCTTCAATAAGCTTGTCTCCATTTTTATCTTTTAATCCTACTAAGTTGACAGCATGTTGAAAAGCCTTTACAACTATATTTGTAATTATTACAGGTGGAGTTGAACTAACAAATATACTAGTACTAAATTCATTTAAATCAACAGAACCATTTATTCCATCTATTCTTCCAGATTCTGAATATTGAAAGCCTATATAATTAACTGCATCTGGTTTTGCTACTCCATAATGCGCCACCCATAAAGGTATATCTTTAACTGAGCTATTTAAATTATTTGCGTAAAAATAATCTCCTGTATAAAGGCATACTTCATTATTAGTTGATATTATATAATTCGCGAACTGCAGTATATTAGAGCTTGTCTTAGCTATTGTTTGACCTAATGATACTTCTACATCTATAGCGTATTTACAATTAGAGGAAAGCCCTTCTATAACACTTAAAAAAAATTTTGCTTCTAATACTGGATCGTTTGCTCTTAGATAATGATAAAACCCAATTTTAAGTCCTGCCGATTTTGCTCCAGCATATTGAGACTTTAAAAGCGGATTGGTATAAGTGAGTCCTTCAGTGGCCTTAATATAAACTATTTCTATTCCACTGTTTTTTACCTTCTCAAAATCTACATTTGCTTCATAACTAGATATATCTATTCCTTTCATAAAACATCATCTCCAATTTTAATTATATCCGATTATTTATAGTCCACCATTAGTGTTTTTCTTACTATAATCTTTTGCTTATATACATTATGAAAATTGCCAGAAAATGTACCATGTAAAAGATTTTTTTAATAAATGCTGGTTCTAAACAATTGTAAATATACATAATTTATGGTAATTATGGTATAATCAAATAAATATTGTTAGTCAAAATTGTAATTTATATGTACTAATTGTCATTGTATGAGGGAGGAGATAAATGAACAAATCAAGAAACATAATAAAAAAAGCAATATTAATATTCTGCATCGCTATCTTGCCTATATCATTCTCAAACCGTGCAATATATGGTACATGGAATGTATTTGCTTATCCTAATAGGGTGACTATTAATGGATATCGGTATGATAATAATGGAGAGTTTATGGCGTTAACAGATAATAACAAGCCCAAATATGAGGTGTCAACAATTATTGATAGAATTACATTTAAAAGAGTTTACAGTAATGGAATAAAATTTATGGGAAATGGGAAATCTGTTTTTTTGTATTTAGGTGCTGATAGATACCTTATTCTTAGGTCCGGTGGTGGAGCTTGATGTAGAGTAACAGATATATTCTTTTAAATTTAATTAAGGTAACGAATTTGTATTTTATTGTTAAACAAATATCTATGAAAGCAGGGGTTACTTTGGGAAAGTTTAATGTTGTAATATGTATCTTGGGAGTAGTATATTTAGTTTACTCATTTTTATATAGAGACAAAGTTACAATATATAACATAAATTACAAAATGGTGGTTTTAAATGAAGAAAAATTTTTGAAATTGCAATTGTATTTTTCAATTGTAAATTCGATACTTATGATAATATTAGGATTAATAATAACTTTGATTAATCTGGGATTAACTTACATAATAGCTTCAGTCCTTCTTTTTCATACTATCAATTGTTTGTTAAGGTCAATTGCCAAAAGCAAAAAATATATTCGATTTAATTGATACGTAATGTTTTTATGGGGGGTTACTTTCACATTGACTTTATGAGGCGTTCTTAATTCTCGTAAATATAATTAATTTTAGAATTTATAGTATAATTAAACAAAGATTTTATGTCATACCCGTAAACTAAGACGCACAAAAAATCCATAAATTAAGTTGGGGGAAACTAATTATGAAAAATTATGTTATTGAAGAAAGCACAAGAGAAGAACATGGTTTAGTTGACAAAGGGATAGTTGAATATAATTTATCCAAAGTTCCTTTTACGCAAGAACCATCTTTTATGTCAATTAATAGAGTTATAAAAGGGTCTAATGGAGATATGTTAGCAGGAGTAAATAGTATATTATATTGTTGGAATTGCCTGTATATAGATGTTTTATGGGTTAGAGACGGCTTTAGAAAAGAAGGGTATGGTTCTGCACTTTTAAATGAAGTAGAGAAAATTGCAAAAGAAAAAGGGTGCAAATTAATTCACTTAGATACATTTGATTTTCAAGCAAAAGATTTTTACCTTAAACATGGATATGAGGTCTTTGGTGTATTAGATGATTGTCCTTTAGAACATAAACGTTATTATATGAAAAAAAACATATAGTTCAACATATTCGCATAAGGTGCAACAACAGGAGGTATTACAAAATGAAATTTTTTAGTTATCTACTATTAGGAGTTATAGTTTTTGGGGTTGCTGAATTTCTATCCATAATGATTGGGAGTGCTTTAGGTTCAGGAACCGCAGAGATAGGTCTTGTAGTTAGTGCTATATCAATGCTTTGTGCAACTGTAGTAATATGCACAGCAATAATAGTTGATGCCATTAGAAGCAATACTCAAGGGAAATAAATAGACTGTACTTATTCTTTATTATTCAAAAAATAGTGAATGGATGATGCATTTTCGATTAATGTACAATAAAAGATTTTATAACGCATTTTTAATTGATTGCGTCATGCTAGTAATTTACTATTAAAAAAAACGAACTAATATTAAGGAGGATGTAGCATGGCAAAGTATGAAAAGACTATTAGTGGTCAATTTGAGGAAGTACTTCATCAGTTGGAAAACGATATTGGTAGCAGTGGCATAACTATGAATTTAGTGGATGAAAGCAACCATACTTATGGGGATACCAATATAGCAGTTAGGGTATATGATAAATATTTTATGAGAAACGGTAATAGAGCAAGTTTAAGCATTACTGTGGTAGGCAAAGGTAGTAATATTTTTATTTCTGCAATCGGTGCTGGTGGAGGCAAAGGCATTATTTTCAACTTCAGTCTCGGTGCTGAAGATGACATGGTGGCAGTAGTAGAAAGAAGTGTAGAAGGAATGGTATAACTCTTATTGAGTTATTCATTCGCAACTGTAATATAGAACTAAACCGCTAAAAAAGGTGGCAGACGAGTGTTAATCACATTAATTTGATTTTTAATTAAATAAAATAGAAAGAAGTATCCTATTTTGCTAAGGTACTTCTTTATTATAATGTACACTTCTTTTAAGTTTTTATCGGCTTAACATCTGAATCTAAACCTACTCATAAATGTTTTGAAAGATTAGGAGAAAAATAAATGGAATATGTGGGAATAATTGGCGTAGGCAATGCAGCAACTGTATATGAATGGGAAGAATACAAAGTGATTAAGCTTTTCTATCAGGGCTATTCAAAAGATGCGGTAGAAAGAGAGTTTCATAATGCAAAATTAAAAATTATTGTAATTTAAAATCAAAAGGAGAAATTGTTATGTTAACGCATAAAGGTACACAAACAATAAACACAGACAGACTATTATTGCGAAGATTTGAACTTGATGATGCATATGATATGTTTAAGAATTGGGTAAATGATAGCGAGGTTACTAGATTCTTATCTTGGGAACCACATAACAATATAGAAGTTACAAAAAAAATTGTAGAGCAATGGGTTAACGAATATAAGCATAATAATATCTATGATTGGGCTATTGAAGCAAAAGAAATTGGTGAAGTTATCGGTGCTATTTCTATAGTCAAGTTAGACGAAAATCACCATTCTTGTGAAATAGGATATTGTATGGCAAGAAAATATTGGTGTAAGGGAATAATGAGTGAATCACTAAAAGCAGTAATTGACTATTTATTTTCTGAGGTTGGGTTTAATCGAATAGTAGCAAAGCATGACACAAATAATATTGCTTCGGGAAAGGTAATGATTAAAAGTGGGATGGAGTATGAAGGGACATTAAGACAAGTTAAACTACGTGATAACAAAGATTTTTATGATTTAGCTGTTTATTCAATATTAAAAGATGATTGGGAAGGAGCAAAGGACAAATAGCTGTGATAGGTCATACTTTTCATAAATACTGCATCAATCATACTAAAGGGTAATCCTGGAATTGGCAAGATGTTATTAGAAGAGAAATGCTATTTTTGAAAGATGGATCTAATCCAGAATCTAGTCAGTTATTATTGGAACTTGCACTATATGAAAAAAACAATTGCAAAATTGTTTTTTTAGAAGGTATTTTAAATTCAAAGTGGTATAAAAATTTATTATATGAGTTCAAAGAGCAAATTTTTTTAATATCTTGTTGTAAATAAAGATTATCTCAAAAGTTCAATTCATGAATTATGTAAAATATAGCTTTTATTAAATTTAAACCAATTGTCATAAAAGCATTGACTTGTACCCTACGGACACCGTTATACTAAATTTAAAGGTTAGCTAACTTTTAAGTTTACGGAGGTGCTATTAATGAATATCAAAGTTATATCTGAAAAAACCGGATTGACCAAAAGAGCTATAAAATATTATGAAAGTGAGGGATTAATTAGTCCTATAAAAAATAATGATAATAACTATAGAGAATATACCGATAATGATATTGTAAAACTTAATTTGATTGGTGCATTAAGAATTATAGATATACCAATACGTGAAATAAAGAGTTTAGTAAAGGGTGATAAAGGGCTACAGGACATTATGAATGATACTCTAATAAAAGTTACTGAAACTATAAACAATTTAGAAAAGACTAAACTTATTATTAGCAATCTTATTAATAAAGAGACCAAGGATTACTATAGTATTAGTGAACAAGTCATAAGACTAAGAGAAACCTTAGAGCTTTCCTTAGCTGAAAAAAAGGAGTTTGTGTCAAACGCATTGATTAGAATTTTCCCTGGCAATTTCGGTGAGATTTTTGTGAGTAGCTTTAAACCTTTTTTAAACATTACTATAGACAATAATGAAAAGAAAGAAGCATGGTTAAAGCTTGTAGAGGTTTTGGATAACTTGGATGAATTAGATGATAATGATGAATTAGCTAAAGGTATAAGCAGTATAGGTAATGATAAAATTCAATTTTTAAATGAAAAGCATCAAAATGATATAGTAAATCTTTTAAGTGGAGATATGGCAACGAGAGAAGAATATAAACAAAATATTATTTCAATGATAAAATTAATAAATGAAACTGGAGAAGACGAAAAGAATTTTACCGAAGCATTAATTAAATATTATGATATGTTTAATATTGGAGTAACTGAAAAAACTTTTTATTTATATTTAGAAATATTAAATGAGGATTACAAACGATATACAGAAATCGATAAGGAAATATATATAGAAGCAATTGATGAAATCAAAAATGAATTAAGTGAGGAGATTAAAGATAAATTAGCGTTAAGTCTGGGAGAGTTTTTTGAAAATCTGAAAAAGTAAACAAGTAAACATAATAATTAATCTATAGTTTATTATTAAGATGATTACAATTAACCCATATCGAGTACGATATGGGTTTTTAACATATTGCTGCTCTGAAGGTAACATAATTAAGTTATATTCAAATTGGATCTAGGGGGCATTCTTTAATCTGCATAAATATACTTCATTTTAGAACTTATGGTATAATTAAACAAATATTTCGTGGTGAAGGTAAATACATTAATTTTAGGAGGAGATATTATGGCGGATTGGAATTCAGTACAATATTTGAAGTTTGAAAATGAAAGAACACAGCCAGCTATTGATTTAGTTAATCGTATTTTCATTGGGGACCCCAAAAGGATTATTGATATTGGCTGTGGTCCAGGAAATAGCACACAGGTCTTAGCACAAAGATTTCCTAATGCATATATTCTTGGTGTTGATAATTCTTCAAATATGATTGAAACTGCAAAAAGAGACTACCCTAATCTTGATTTTAAGACCTGTGATGTAAGTAAAGATTTATCAATGTTTGGTAATGATTTTGATGTTGTTTTTTCAAATGCATGTATTCAATGGATACCAAAGCACAATGAACTTTTGAAAAATATGATGGTTCTACTAAAAATAGATGGAATCCTTGCAGTGCAAACTCCAATGAATTATCAAGAGCCGATTCATAAAATCATTGCTGAAGTTTCAATAAATAAAAAATGGAAATCAGAGTTTTCTAGTCCAAGAATTTTTTATAATCTGACACAAAGCCAATATTTTGATTTGCTTTCAGAAATTTCATCAGAGTTTTCTATGTGGGAAACTATATATTGTCACAAGTTAAAATCTCATAAGGATATTATGGAATGGTATCGTGATACAGGATTAAGACCATATTTAAATGTTTTATCAGATGAAAAAAAGAAGGCTTTTGAGCAAGATGTTTTTGACAGAGTTGTAGAAGAATATCCAATACAGAAAAATGGGAATATTATTTTTAGATTTCCAAGATTCTTTTTTATTGCAACATCAAAAACTAAATAAAACAATAAGAGGGGTATGTAAGATGAATAAAAAAGTTTATAACCCAGGCTGCGCTTTGAATTTATATAAGCCCAAAATGGCAAAACAAGTTTTGGATTTCTTAAATGAAAATGAGTCCATTGAAATTCATAATATATGTTGTAGGCACAATCCACAGCTTCCAATAGGCACACAAATTATAAATACTTGTGCTGGTTGTGATAGGCGATTTAGTAGTTTGTATGAGGGTATTACTACGATTTCTTTGTGGGAGATTCTTGCACAAAGTGACAAGTTCACATTTCCTGATTATAGCGGAATGAAAATGACAATTCATGATGCATGTCCGGTTCGTTCAAAACCACAAGTTCATAAAGCAATACGGATTTTACTGCAGAGAATGAATATTGAAATTGTGGAAGCAGAACACCACGGAATTCATTCAATATGTTGCGGTGATGATTTGTACCCTGCATTACCAATCAAAGAAGTGTACAAAAAGATGAATCAACGAGCTCAATCGATGCCATGCGACGATGTGTGCGTATACTGTGTATCATGTATAAAATCGATGTATATTGGTGGGAAAAATCCAAGATATATATTAGACTTGTTGTTTAAAGAAGATACGGAACCTCAAGTGTATGATACTGTTGAATGGCACAAACAGCTGCAAGAATATATCGATAAGCATTAGATCATAATTAAATTTCACTGTATTATTAGTAAATTATTGAAATAATGAATGATAACAGATTTAAAGAGAAACTCGGAAATAAGTGATGAAGAATTTCATGTGATTTCAAAAATATTACTTGATAAATAGCATGAAATTATACATTCTTAGTGGTATACCTAGTTTCAATGACCACTCTAAATAATAAACGAACTTTAAGTTGATATAATATAAACTTTTGACATTTTTTCATTTATTTTAGTATTATTATCCTGACTCTTGGATAAGGCAATAATAGTATAATTAAATAAATATTTTATGTCATACTCTTAGAATATTGTGGTGCGATTAAAGTCTATGAATTAATGATAATATTTATTTAGGAAACGTAATAAAAACAAAGGCTTACTAATTAATGAGAAAATTATAGGGGTGTGTAATTATGTTCAGAGAAATGAGAAGAAAAAATCAATTATTGTTCAAAGAAGAAACAATTGAAATTCTACAGGTTTGCACCTCTGGAGTCTTAGTTATAACAAGATACAGAAGTAGTAAATTTATAATATTATAAGCAATATCGTCAATAATGGGTATTTATTCATTAAGGTATACATGCTAATTAGAGGAATTACTTCAATGTAGTTTTACTTCGCAACTTTCTTATGATGCGTCACAATGTTATAGAACTGTGAATTCGTATATAAAGTAAATACCTAGAAGGATGGTGAAATATTATAAACAAATTTTTTAGATTTATAACTATTGGTTTAATATTGTGTATAGTATTTGTAATGGGATGTTCTAAGGGTATATCACTTACAAATGCTATAAAAACGCTTAAATTTGAAAATATTAAATCTGCAAAAATTGAATTAGCAAGCGCTGGTGGAATGACTGCTAGAACTTATACTTTTGATTTTAATAATTCTAAACAAACTAAAATACTTGAAGATGTTATAAAGTATTTAAATTTGGGTAAAGTTCAAGGATATTCGGATGAAAAAGTCACTAATAAAGGTGGTTCTCCTACATTATTAATTTTAGTACTTAAAGATGGTTCAGTTATTAATATTCAGTCTGCGGTGAGCGATAAAGTTACTAAATTTCCAGACGGTTCAACTGAGATAGCGAAACTTCCTATTTCAAGTGAGGTAACAATAAACATAATAAATTCTAATGAAAAACCAATTAGAATAATATCTCCAGAAATAAAAAAATTAATTGATAGTGGGTACAAAAATGTTTTTTAAGCTAATAATATTTTAAATTGATAAATCCAATAGTTTTATTCATAATCTTTATATTTTATGACGGATTGGTAATAAATGACGAATTAACTTTTAACCAATTATAATATTTTAATGGGGGATTTGAAATGAAATTAAGTATAAAAGTATTAGTTGCATTTGTTTTATGTTTTTTAATAATAGGAGGTATATATTTTTTTAACAATAATAAAGTTGATGTCACCAAAAAAAAAGCTTCATTTAGTGTTTTAAGCTTTACTGGTGAATCAATAACTAATGGTACAAAAGTTAGTTTTATAAATTTTAAAGGTGTAAGAGAATTATATGTGCTAACTATGAATAAAGGGGATATAGTTAATATTAAATATACGTCTAATGGACTTAAAATGGCCATAGTAGATGACAAATATAATATAGTAAAGGATTTTAATGTTGATGTAGATAATAATTATAATTTAAAATGTGAAAACCGCGGTAAATATTTCGTTAGGATATACGGAAAAAAAGAGAGTGGAAATTTTCAACTTCAGTTTAATACAAAAGATGACACAAAGATTACAGAGGCGAAGTTTTGGAATTAAATTAGTAATATAGTTAGTACGCTTTTTTCATTTATATCGTCGCAAGTAAGCACATATTTAATGATATGAGGTAAGTGTATATTGATGTTCTGAATGTAACACAAGTGTAATTAGGTACATTCACTTTGAGGCTATTACTATTTTAAAAATTGTAAATATAAGTAATTCATTCAAAATATGGTATAGATGAATATATACTATTAGTCAAAATTGTAATCAGGTACGAACTTATTTTAATAATTATGTTGGAGGTAATGTATGATTATTGAAAACAAAAGAGTGGAAGGTAAAGGTATAACATGGATACTTCGTTGTCCAACAAAATATGATGCAATTGAATTATCTAAATTAAGAGTTAAAATTGACGGAGAAACAGAAAATCTTGATAGGGAATCTGGAGAAGGTTTATTAACGCCAGACGATTTTGAAAAACTTATTTATGAAGATTCAATAGCGAAAAAAACTATATTTTTAGTCGCAGAAGTAGAACATAAAATTGTTGGATTTACTAGGTGCGAAGGAATGAAACTAAGTAGATTTAAACATAAAGCAGAGTTTGGATTATGTATATCAAAGGAATACTGGGGTTATGGAATTGGTAAAATACTACTACGAAAAGTTATGATGTGGGCAGCTACTGTGGAAATTGAAAAAATTTCATTAACTGTGGTACAAACAAATACAAAAGCAATTCAATTATATAAAAAATATGGATTTATAGAAGAGGGATTATTAATAAAGGACCGTATTCATAAAGATGGAAATTATTATAATACAGTAATGATGGGAAAATTATTAGACAAATAGTTATTAATAACTAAAATATAATTATCATTTATTTTGGCGCAAGTAACCTCATATCTAAATATAATGTGGGTTTTAATATATTTAGATTAGATTCACAGTCTGATTTTTATTATACTTGGATTTTGTGCAATTGTGTTTAAAAAATATCTAAATAAAAACACTACTTTAAAGAGTTTAAAAAATAAATATGGTAATGTAAATGAAAAAAGACTGGTTTTATTTGAAGTAACATTGTCTATAAAATAGGAGGAATACACATGAAATTTAATGCACTAATTCCGGAATTATCTGTAGCCAATGTTAACAAATCAAAAAAATTCTATATAGATATATTGGGGTTTCATTTGGAATATGAAAGGGTAGAAGATAAGTTTGCATTTCTTTCTTATGGAGAAGCACAGATTATGCTTGAGGAGATTAATGGGCATTGGAACACAGGCGAATTGCAATATCCCTTTGGCAGAGGTATAAATTTTCAAATAGCTACAGACGATGTATATAAACTTTCATATAATCTTAAACAAAATAATATAACACTGTTTAGAGACATTGTGGAAAACCAATATAAATGTAATGGGGAAGTTATTGTTGAGAAAGAGATTCTATTTAAAGATCCTGATGGCTATTTACTAAGATTTTCACAAACTGAAAGCAAATGAGATTATATATTATGATGAATAATAGTTTTATTAATCAGCTATCATAGTTCGGAATCTTCCAAAGTGCTGCATCAATTGTAAAACTATGATTAATGAACAATAATATTCCAATTGAACATATGAGAGATGTAAAACAACTTAATAAATAATAAATTTGAAGGGGAGATAAAGATGGTTTTATTAGTAATTGATACACAAAAGTTAATAACAAATGAAAAACTATATAAATTTGATATGTTTATATCTAATGTTAAAGAAATAATACATGAGGCTAGGACAAATAATATTGAAGTAATATATGTGCGTCATGATGATGGAATAGGAAATGAATTAACAAAAGGAACTGATGGCTTTGAAATATATGAAAAGTTTCAACAGCTGAATGATGAAAAAATATTTGATAAAAAGGTTAATAGTGCTTTTAAAGGGACAGGATTATTAGAATATTTAATAAATAAGGGCGAAAAAGATATAATTATTGTAGGGCTTCAAACAGATTATTGTATTGATGCTACTATAAAATGTGGATTTGAACATGGATTTAATATTATAGTTCCAGCATATGCAAATACAACAGTTAATAATAAATTTATGTTAGCAGAACAAAGCTATCAATATTACAATGAATTTATGTGGAATGGCAGATATGCAGAATGTATTTCATTGGATGAAACGATTAAAAGAATGAAATAGAAAGGAGATTTATGTGTAAAATTAACGATTTCGCACTTATTATTGAAAATAACCTAATCAATTTATGTATTAAAGCTGCAAATATATCGTGTGGAGAAGTTGTAAAACAGGATTACTATTCATGGGCTAAGAATTCATATTTTGAAGGGTATAATAAAGTTTTTGATGTGAATATTCCATTAGCTGATATTAAAGAAGTAATCATGCTATTACGTAAAAATATAGAACTTGAAATAGCTCCAAAACACTTATTAATAAATGCATATAACCAGCCAATAATTTTGGAAGATTATTTAAAGAGTCTCAATTTCAATATGTTTTATCAACAGTCTGGGATGGCTATTGACTTAGCTTCATTTAAATTTGAAAACAATGACAACATAGGTGAAATTAGAACTATAAAAAGTGCTAGTGAGCTTGAAAAGTGGATATTAATAACTGAAGAAGCATTCAAAAAGAAAAGAAACTTACATATGTATAAAATGTTTCTAAGCGAAAATGATATTAGATTCTACGGATGTTATTACAAAGATAAAATTGTGACAACTTTAATGCTTTATATTAAAGATGCAATTGCAGGGATTCATTTAGTCAGTACAGCGAATGAATTTAGGGGAAAAGGGTTTGGAACTTTAATTACAAAGACGGCGTTAAGAGATGCTAAGGACTTGGGTTGTGAGTATAGTGTTTTACAAGCCTCGGATATGGGTAGAAATGTATATAATAGTATTGGATTTAAGGAATATTGTAAAATAAGACACTGGGAGTATAATAAGTTGTAAATTTACATGGATACATTTGGAATATCTAAAAGAAGAGGGAATTTTATGAACAGTTATTTCATAAGACATGGTCAAAAATAAAGATAATTTTTATTTGTAGAGGAGAAAATTAAAACAATGAATTATTTTACTAAAGGATGGTATGAATTGTGCCAAAAAACCAGTAATCATTTGCTTTTGAAGGAAGAGAGACAAGCGGAGGCTTTTTCTGAAGAATATTTTCAAGAATTATACAATGAAAAATTGACGATATTTCTGGATTTACATGAGCAAGTCGCCTCACATCTGGCGGGATGTGAAGTAGCGAAAGAAAGTTATATTCGACATGAACCATTTGACAGAGAAAAGGCATACCAACATTTTCATAAAGCATTTATATATAATCAAGAACATATTAAAAAGATATTACCTAAAGAAATATTAAAAAAAATAGCAGATATTAGGGTTTATGTACTTGATAAAGCCTCCCTTCAAGTAATAAACGCTGTAACTCTATTTTGCGAGGACAATGAAAAGTTAGTAAGCAGAACTATTAACGAATATAAAGAATATTATAAAAAAGCATTGAAATCATTTGACAGAAACATGGTTGAAAATATAAACTTCCATGATTGTACTATTATAGACATAAAGCAAACGGAACAGTCCTTATCGATATTATTTGATAATTCAGGCGGTTTTAAGGATATAGATGTAATACAGTTTGAAAATTATAAGATAATAAAACAAGATGCTTTACTGCAAAACTCATGGTGGCTCTATGATGAAATATATAAAACAAACGGCAAATATGAATTACATATTTTGCTTCAAAATAAAAATATGGATTTAGTAGAATTTATTGTTTCTGCTGAATATATTTTCTTTAAGCGTAACCAAGAAAAATGAATATAAGCTATAGAAATAATTTAAACAAATAAAGAGCGTATGACTCTACTAAAAATCATACGCTACAATTCGATAACAAGTATTATATCAAAATCGTTATAAGAAAACTTCAATTAAAATCTGCAAGTAATTTCATCTAAAAACAGGATTAAATTAAATTTATATCATATTGTTCAATGAGATCAATAATAGCTTTGTCTGGTGAAACTTCTGTAACAATACTATTTAAATCTGTTATATTTGCAAATTTAAAAATTCCGTCTATACTAAATTTATTATTTAATGCCATTAAATATGTTTCTTTGGATATATTCATAATAGTTTTTTTAGTATTTGCATCCTCCGAAACACTAGTACTTATAGTTCCATCTCGGAGATCAACTCCACTACAGCCTACGAACGCTTTATTGCAACGATAAAGTTTAATTTGTTCAATGGAATGTGAACCTATACTTCCACCTACAATTGGATTATAATCTCCACCTATAAAAATAAAATGTATATCCGAATCTGCTGCAATAATTGATGATATCTCAAATAAATTTGTAATTAAAGTTATTCGTTTATTACTTTTTATAATTATTTTTGCAAGAAGATATGAAATAGATGATGCATCTAAAAAGACTGTATCATCTTCTTTTATTTGACTAAAAGCTTTTTTTGCAACCATTTCTTTTAATACAGTATTATGTTCTACTCTGCTAAAAAAACTTTCACAATTTAAAATTGTACGTTTTATGTTAATGGCACCACCATAAGTACGTTGAAGTAAGTTCTTTTTCTCTAACATTTGAAGATCTTTTCTAATCATGCTCTCGCTAACTTCAAACTGTATACTTAAATCTTTAACTAATATTTTTCCGTTTTTTTCAAGTAAATTTATTATTTCTTTATGTCTTTCTTCAATAAACATAATTCGCTCCAATCCATTCTCTTTTATTCCTATTATAACAACAATAATATAAAAAATCCATTGACAAGTTATATTAAATATAATAGAATGATATAAATGGTAACAAATAGCAATGAATGACAACAAACAGTAATTAGAAAGACCTCTTATTTACAACAACTTTAATTTCATAATTTTATAAAGGAGAGAAAACTATGTCAGTATTGGAAAGTGAATTTATAAAAATTTCAACTACCGATTTACAAAAGACCATGAAGTTTTATTTAAATTTGGGATTTGAAACTATTTTAAAAACCTTTGATAGAAACGCAAATGAACAGGTGGCATATCTTCAATTTAAAAATATAATTATTAAATCTAATGAAAATTTAAATGCTAATGAAAAACTAGGTGTAATAGATATTTCAATAAATACTTCTGATATTGAAAAAACATTTAAAAATTGTAAAAATAGAGGATATGATTTATCTGATGATGAAATTCAAGACCTATCTTTTGGGGGAACTAGAGTTAAATTTTTTAGTGTAAGAGGACTATCAGAAGAAAAAATAGAGTTTTATCAGAAATTATAATTAATAACAGTAGGCGTACAAATTGGTATTAAGGAGGAAATTATGTACAAGTTAATCGTTAGTAATTTAGATGATACATTATTAAACGATGATCATGAAATCTGTGTGAAAAATATACAAGCTATAAAAAAAGCATCAGAGTTAGGAATTAAATTCGTTCCAGCCTCCGGAAGAGGGTATAAAGAAATAGAAAAAATTTTAATGAATTTAGATTTAAAGGATAAAGAACAACAATATGTAATTTCATTTAATGGAGGTGCTATTACAGAAAGTAAAGATAATAAAATAGTAAGGTCTAGTTATTTGTCTTTTGAAAAAGCAAATGAATTCATAAATATTTGTTCTTGCTGCGGTAAGGGCAAAATACGCCTATTTTTAGAAAACAATTAGAATTGAAAAGGATTATAGATACATTTGTGGAAATTATAGTTATGAACATTGATGTTAAAGCAATTTTAA
Source organism: Clostridium estertheticum (assembly GCF_026650985.1). Classification (GTDB taxonomy): domain Bacteria; phylum Bacillota; class Clostridia; order Clostridiales; family Clostridiaceae; genus Clostridium_AD; species Clostridium_AD estertheticum_C. Next base: position 1,988,989 of record NZ_CP086239.1, on the reverse strand, counting down.
TGGCTATCATCATTTAGGCATATACTTATGGGGATAGTTTTAATCGACTCAACATCTCAATCCAAAGCTGTTCAAATTACTATACAAGGATTATATATATTTACCATACAAAATATAAATAATATAGATATCTTAGAGGAAAGGAACAGCTTACATGAAAGTTAGGAGTTTTAGTATTAAAGTAAATCAATACAGGGGGGATTAAATTGAATAATATAGTTACGGATAGATTAATTATTAGAAAGTTTAATAAAACAGATTGGAAAGATTTATATGAATATTTATCAAATGAGATAGTAGTAAAATATGAGCCATATAATGTGTATACAGAAACAGAGGCTAAGAAAGAGGCTATAGATAGAGCAGAAAGTGAATTATTTTATGCTGTATGTTTAAAAGAAAGGGGTAAACTCATAGGAAACTTGTATTTAGCTAAAGGTGATTTTGACACATGGGAAATAGGCTATGTATTTAATCTAAATTATTGGGAAAAAGGTTATGCAACAGAAAGTGCAAAGGCATTGATGAATACAGCTTTTGAACAATTAGGTGCGAGACGTATTGTGGCAATGTGTAATCCTTTGAATGATCATTCGTGGAAACTATTAGATAGGCTTGGTATGAGGCATGAAGGAACTCTTATTAAAAATATATATTTTAAGAAAGATATAAATGGGGTCCCTTTATGGGCAGATACCTATGAGTATGGAATTTTAAAGTCAGAATTTATAACATGTAACTAATCATCATTTATAGTTATGTTGCAACATTCTTTTACCGTGTCACAAGGGTATAGAACTTATTTGTTTAAAACAAATTGATGGAGTTGGTCATAGGTTGGAAGTTTTGAACGATATGGATAAAAATATTGAAGTGTTAATAGAGGTATTATCCCTCTATTAGAGCAATAACATTTCAAAAGTATAAACATAATTTTATCTGATTTTACCGTAATGTGCATATATATATCGTCACAAGTAACCCCATATCTGTAGATATGGGTTACTTGTTTTAAGTGGATATTGACATTCTGGATGTAACACAATTTAGATACATTCACATTGAGGCTATTAATCACTTTTAAAGAATTGTAAAAATATTTAGTTTATGGTAATTATGGTATAATAAATATATTATTAGTCGGAATTATAAAATTGTATGAAAAAAAGATATTTTATTATTTTGTAACATAAATCTCTTTCTGATGCAAGGGTAAAGGATTTAAAGTTAAGGCTTAGATAAGTTGAAGATTAATTTTTTAATAAAAGGGAGTGTTTTTATGTGTAAAAAATATCCTACTAAAAATACAGCTATAGAAGTTCTTGCCGAAGCAGAAAGATTAAATCCAGGATTATGGAAACAACATTCTGAATTTGTAGCTCTGGCTTGCAAAAATATTGCAGAACATTGTGAAAATCTTGATAGTAATACAGCATATATTTTGGGGCTGCTACATGATGTAGGTAGACGAGTAGGGAGGGTTTCAGAACGTCATACGATTGCTGGATACCAATATTGTATGGAACAAGGGTGGGATAAAGTTGCTAAAATTTGCATCACGCATTCATTTATGATACAAGATATTCATTCCGCAATAGGAAAATGGGATGTCACAAAAGAAGAATACGCTCTTACTGAAAGTATTATAAATTCAGTTGTTTATGATGACTATGATTTATTAGTACAATTAAGCGATGCTTTAGCATTGCCGACAGGATTTTGTTTACTTGAAAAAAGATTTATTGATGTTGCTTGTAGGTACGGTATAAATGAATCAACTGTTGCAAGGTGGAAAAAAACAATTGAAATAAAAGATTATTTTGAAAAGAAAATTAAGTGTCCAATTTATGATTTACTCCCCAATGTTAAAAAAAATACTTTTGTATAGTATTCTCATATTTCGCCACAAGTACCCCCCTATCTAATTATATGGGGGTACTTGCTTTAGGATTTGAACATGAATTTAATATTATAGTTCCAGCATATGCAAATACAACAGTTAATAATAAATTTATGTCTTCAGATCAAAGTTACAAATACTATAATGAATTTATGTGGAATTGTAGATATGCAGAATGTATTTCACTGGATGAAACACTTAAAAGAATGAAATAGAAAGGAGATCTATGTGTAAAATTAATGATTTCGCGCTTATTATTGAAAAGAACCTAAGCAATTTATGTATTAAAGCTGCAAATATATCGTGTGGAGAAGTTGTAAAACTGGATTACTATTCATGGGCTAAGAATTCATATTTTGAAGGCTATAATAAAGTTTTTGATATGAATATTCCATTAGCTGATATTAAAGAAGTAATCATGCTATTACGTAAAAATATAGAACTTGAAATAGCTCCAAAACACTTATTAACAAATTCATATAACCAGCCAATAATTTTGGAAGATTATTTACAGAGTCTCAATTTCAATATGTTTTATCAACAGTCTGGGATGGCTATTGACTTAGCTTCATTCAAATTTGAAAACAGTGACAACATAGGTGAAATTAGAACTATAAAAAGTACTAATGAACTTGAAGAGTGGATATCAATAACTGAAGAAGCATTCAGAAAAAAAAGAAACTCGCATATGTATAAAATATTTCTGAATGAAAATGATATTAGATTCTATGGTTGTTATTATAAAGATAAAATTGTGGCTACTTTAATGCTTTATATTAAAGATGCAATTGCAGGGATTCATTTAGTCGGTACAGCTAATGAATTTAGGGGAAAAGGTTTTGGAACTTTGATTACAAAAACGGCGTTAAGAGATGCTAAGGACTTGGGTTGTAAGTATAGTGTTTTACAAGCCTCGGATATGGGTAGAAATGTATATAATAGTATTGGATTTAAGGAATATTGTAAAATAAGACACTGGGAGTATAATAAGTTGTAAATTCATATGGATACATTTGGAGTATCTAAAAGAAAGGGGAATTTTATGAACATTTATTTCATAAGACATGGTCAAAAACAGGATGACTCTAAAAATTGTGCAACTATGGAATTAACAAAAATAGGTTTTGAACAGGCTAATTTACTTGGTAAGAGACTAAAAATATATAATATTGAAAGAATATATTCAAGTGATATGGTCAGAGCAATTCAAACATCAGAAACTATTAATAAATATTTAAAAGTAGACTTAATAGTTAATCATGAATTGAGAGAAATCGACATGGGTGAATATAATGATAAAGGCTTAAAATTTATACAAGATAATTATCCTAACTTCTTTAAAGAATTCTCAAAACATACAAGCGACTTACCTTATCCCAAAGGAGAGTGTGGTGAAGATGTCTGGAAGAGAACTCAGATAATTGTTAATGAAATAATTAATTGTGGTTTAAAGAATGTGGCGGTGGTGCTTCATGGAGGAATAATTGGGGTTCTAATCTGCGGATTCTTAGGTATTGGACAACACAAAAGGTTCTTCTTAGGTGAGCCTCTGGAAAATTGCAGTATAAGTATAATAAAGTATGATAATAAAGCAAATAATTACTATCTTCAAAGTTTCAATGACCATTCACATTTAGAAGCAGTGGGGTAGTAGGATTAATTGCTGTTTTTTCAAATTCCAAAGAACCAAATAGCATAACTTTTTTTCGGCACATAATTTGAGCTTTATGAAAAATACCATTATAGAGAAAAAGATATTTTTGAAGTTATCAGCTTGAAGGAAGATAGTATTACAAAAATAGTCCTTATTGATAGTCGTAATATAAAAAATACTGTTATTATTAAAGATAAGCAGAGAATAAGTGGATTTGTGAAATTAACAAATCATGATGTTATAAAAATGGAAAAGAAACATCGAATTAGTAACGGCTGGCAAGATAGTGTATATTGTTTATAACAATGTAAAAAGACCAACAATAATAACATTTATGAAATTAATGGAGAGCATTATGGAATTATTGAAGGCTCATTAGCTCAAAACAAAATTGCAGAACTGGTATATCCTAAATAATAAACATTCAATAGATATTTTATACCATAATCGCATAAAAAAAACGAAATAATATTAAAAGTTCCTCGTTCTATTTCTAAAATAGTACATATAGTTATCAATTAGAAGTCTTAGTCTACTAAATTTGCTATGAGGACAAGATCTTTAATTGTTGGACTATTAGTTATTCATGACAATTATAGTGTGATTAGTCTTAATTGTAGAAAAAATACATAGTGAAAATTATTATGCATTTTTAAAATCAAAAGGTGGTATATGGTAATGAACTATTTTTATGGAACTGTATTTGTAGAAATGATTTTTGAATTTTTTTGTATTTATAAGGTAGTAACAGTTTTAAAATTATTTCGAAAGGAGAGAAAAAAATTTTATCTAATATTGATAATTATATTAGTACCGGTAGTCGGTTCACTTTTTTATAATATTACGTTACCCCAAATTAAGGATATAAAGTATGCTTTGAATGAAAAGTTGTTAGTATATGAGGGGACGGTACAAAAAACGTATATGACTGGATGGCCTAATTCATTTATTTTAGATGGTAAAGAATATCAATATAATCCTTGGAAATTTAAGCCTATAGAAAAAAGCAGATATAAACTTTATTATTTACCTTCTAGTAAATTTGTTGTGAGATGCCAAAAAACCAAATAGTTTTAGCGACTAGGGTACTTATATTTATATTGAGGTTATTGGTCATTATTTAATCTTTGTAAATATACTCCATTTTAGAATTTATGGCATAATTAAACAAATATTTTATGTCATACTCCTATTTTGTTGTGACGTAATCTATACAGGTACTTAAAAATATTATTTAAAATGGGGGGTAAGGACAAGTGTTAATACAAGCATTATTGACTTTACCAGTATTAATTGCTTTTATTTTTATTTATAGGAAATACAAAACTGATAATGAAGAGTTTCTCCTTCTCAAATTAATTGGTTATTACTTATTAGGTAGTTTTAGGTTTAACTTTAACAAAATTGCATTACCAGCCGGATTTATTGCTTATTTGGTGTTTTTTAGACCGAAGATTAATAAACCTGTTAAAAAAGCGTTGGTATCTTTAGGCTTGTTTGTATTTATTTGTGGGTTATTAATTCCTGTTATTCAAAAATCTTATTTCGAAAGACAAAGAATAGTAAATGCCTCTAGTAATAATATATTTACAATTAATTTAAATAGAGATCATAATGCAATAAAGCAAAAGCTAGGTATTAGTGAATATACAAAGATAGAAGATTTTGTTGCCAGCTTTGAGAAGTCAGGAGCAATAAAGGAATTAAGATATAAGTTCCTAACTAATGATAATAAAGGTATTGTTTTATATAATGTAAATTTTTCATCTAATAAAAATCAGTATATTATAAATACAACTAAAGTTAGTGAATGGGTACAGTATAATAGATTAATCACTGAGGAACAATTTTTTTACGCTCTGGATTCCTTAGATTTAAAGCAATTAAAGCCTAAGGTGGAATATCCACTCTATTCAATTAGGTGCAGTGGAGATTACACAAGTTGGAACGCACAAGATTCTAATAACTTTTTAATTTCGGATAAGGGACTTAATAAGCTTAATAATGAGGACTTGCCTGTTAGCGGATATACTTTTTGGATTTATGGTAACAAGAGAACTAGTAAAACCACTTCCTCTGGTGATAGTTATAAATCATACATTCTTCCCATTCGTAAGTAATAACCTTTTCCGTGTTGTCTCAAATAACCTCATTCGATATGTAAATTAATGCTTCTAGGCTGTTTATTTTCAATTATAGCTGGTACAATATTTTCCTTTATTTTAAAAAGAATTAATATTAAAGCTGTTATGAATCGAAACAAGCAAAGGCCACATAATGGATACTAATTCCAGTATGTGGCCTATTTTTACATGTCGGATGTACACGATGTTATTTGCAATCGTATTTATTAAAATCTTTGAGCATTTCAGTAAATTTTTCAAGTTGGTAATCATCCCATTTTGAAATACGTTCATATAATAGGGATTCTTTTTCTTTTAAAGCATCTAGTGTCTTTTGTCGTCCAAGTTCAGTTAAAGATAGTAGTATTCCTCTTCCATCATCAGGAGATGCTTCACTTTTCACATAACCCAAGCTCTTGAGTTGATTGACAAGGCGGCTTACAGAGCTACGATCCATAGCTGTTGATTCTGCTAAAACTGTGGCGCTTGTTGGGCCAAATGAGAAAAGCCAACGGACAAGCAGAAAAGCTGCAGGCTGTAATGTTGAATCGAAGCGTGCTGCAGTTCTGACATTGAGCGCATGTGAGGCACTTATAAGTGCATTTAATTGTTCACCAAGTTTCAATTCCAATTGTGTTCTCTTAGTATTAGTGTCCATAGTACACCTCAATTTAATATTTTAGCTCATATTACATAATGCTTGACATATATCAATTAAATAATTATGATTGATATATATCAAGTATAATTGCTTATTTATTACGTGTCAAGTAAATCTGACGCATTATATCATTTAACAATGTAGTGTATGCACATACTATATGAAATGATAATTTATTATACAAATATTAAGGAGGATTATTATGACTACTCAACCAATTGCGGTAATCACTGGTGCCACCAACGGGCTTGGACAACTCGTTGCGATTGAATTAGCAAAACGAGGTACTCATCTTGTATTGACTGCCAGGAGCAGAAGTAAAGCAGAAGAGACTAAAGAGATGATAAAAAATATTGCACCAAAAACAGAAATAGACTTCTTTTTCGGAAATCTGTCATTGATGGAAGATGTCAAAAGGATCGGAAATGAGATTAAAGCCTCATATTCCAATATTGATATGCTTGTGAATAATGCAGGACTGCACGCATTTGAGCAGCGAATAACCTCCGAGGGGTTTTCAGAAATGATAGCGGTCAATTATTTGGCCCCATGGGTATTAACCCATACCTTAAAGCAATCTTTAATAAAGTCAGGAAATGCTAGAGTCGTCAACGTTGCTTCGGAAGCATCTAGAAAACATGGTGAACTTAAGTTGCCAGATGATTTGACAAATACTAATACATTTACTTCTAAAGAGTCATCTTCGCTTTATGGAAAAACTAAGTTGCTTAATATTATGTTTACTGGGGAACTGTCACGCCGATTCAAAGGAAAAGGAGTCACTGTTAATGCACTCGATCCGGGATTTAATGTGACGGGTCTTGGACGTGAGCTTTGGTTTGCTTCCGTACTTGAACGTACATTGAAATTTTTGCATATTGGAGATCCAAATAAAGGGGCCGATATTATTATTCGTTTGGCCATAGAGCCGCAATATCAGGGGGTGACGGGGGGCTATTTTAGTGCTGGAACTGGCAAGCCTATTGTTCCTGTGTATCCTGGTGGGGATAGCACTATGCAAAATAAATTGTGGAATGACACTAAAGAATTGTTGCAACAAAAAGGCTTTATAGAGTGAACAAATATACTAGTGCTACTTTTATAAAAATATTTAAAAAGTGTCGTAGATTTTATAATTGTTAACATAGTAGTATGTACCCAATCTGAAGCAAAGTTAAGTCGGAATCTTCAGTAACTCCGCAATAAACAAGTGTAATAATTACTAAACAAATCAGATAACTTACCCAATATTATTTATCAATTCACTCATATTGCTAGTTATATATTTATATAATTTACAGTAGGAGTATTTATATGAGAAAGGCTACTTAATTTATGTATATATATATTAATTAGATGTGCAGGTAGGTAAAGAAGAAGGGTAAGGAGGATAGTGTTATGTTAGAAGGGAAATGTCCAATGACAGGAAGAACAAGCAAAGCAGTAGCAGGTGAGGGAACAACTAATGAGTACTGGTGGCCAAATCAGCTTAAGCTTAATATTCTTCGTCAAAACTCAGAACTAAGCAATCCTATGTCTAAAGGTTTTAACTATGCGCAAGAATTTAAAAAATTAGATTATTATGAACTAAAGAATGATTTATATGAGTTGATGACAGATTCTAAGCAGTGGTGGCCTGCTGATTATGGTCACTATGGACCATTCTTTATTCGTATGGCTTGGCATAGTGCTGGAACTTATAGAGCTTACGATGGTAGAGGAGGCGGAGGACTAGGATTACAACGTTTTCCACCACTTAATAGCTGGCCAGATAATATAAATTTAGATAAAGCACGTCGTTTACTTTGGCCAATAAAAAAGAAATATGGAAATAAAATATCTTGGGCCGACCTTATGATACTTACAGGTAACTGCGCATTAGAATCTATGGGACTAAAGACAATTGGATTTGGTGGTGGCAGAGTGGATGTTTGGGAACCACAGGAGGATATTTATTGGGGTAGTGAAAAAGAATGGCTTGGAGATGAGCGTAATAAAGATGATAAAGAACTTGAAAATTCTCTTGCTGCTGTACAAATGGGCTTAATTTATGTAAATCCAGAGGGACCCAATGGAAACCCTGACCCTAAGGCTTCAGCCAATGATATAAGGGAAACATTCTCTCGTATGGCAATGAATGATGAGGAAACGGTTGCTCTTGTAGCAGGTGGACATACTTTTGGTAAATGTCATGGTGCCGCACCAGCTTCATATGTTGGGCCAGAGCCAGAAGCTGCACCAATTGAGCAGCAAGGATTGGGGTGGAAAAATAGCTATAAAACTGGTAAGGGACCAGATACCATAAGTAGTGGAATTGAAGGCGCATGGAAAGCAGAGCCTACAAAGTGGACAATGGGTTACTTAAAAACATTATTTAAATATGAGTGGGAATTAGTTAAAAGTCCTGCAGGAGCATACCAATGGTTAGCTAAAGATGTAGATGAAGATGATATGGTAGTTGATGCCCATGATCTATTAATAAAGCATAGACCTATGATGACTACAGCGGATTTAGCACTTATTTATGATCCTATTTACCAACCAATAGCAAAGGATTATCTAGAAAATCCAGAAAAATTTGCTGAGGAATTTACCAAGGCTTGGTTTAAATTAACTCATAGAGATATGGGACCTATATCAAGGTATCTCGGACCAGAAGTTCCAACAGAAAGCTTTATTTGGCAAGACCCAGTGCCAAAAGTTAACTATAAATTGATTAGTAAAAAGAATATTATAGAGATTAAGATAAAGATTTTAGATTCAAGCTTGTCAATATCAGAACTTGTTACAACAGCTTGGGAATCTGCATCAACATTTCGTGGTTCAGATAAGCGTGGAGGGGCAAATGGGGCAAGAATACGCCTAAAGCCACAAAGAGAATGGCAAATTAATGAGCCGGAAAGGCTTAGCAAGGTTTTAAATATCCTAGAAAAAATTCAAATGAATTTTAATAGGTCGCATTCAAAGGGAAAGAAGGTTTCTTTAGCTGATATTATTGTATTAGGTGGATGTGTTGGTATTGAACAAGCTGCAAGAAATGCAGGGTACAACATTACTGTTCCTTTTACGCCAGGACGAACCGATGCAACCCAAGAGGAAACAGATATAAATGCATTTAGTGTTCTTGAGCCTAAGGCAGATGGATTTAGAAACTATATAAAAGATAAGTATGCAGTAACATCAGAGGAAATGTTAATTGATAGAGCTCAATTATTAACACTAACTATTCCAGAAATTACAGTATTAATTGGTGGTATGCGTGTGTTAAATACTAATTATAAACAATCAAAGGATGGGGTGTTTACAAAGCGGGAAGAATGTCTTACAAATGATTTTTTTGTAAACCTTCTTGATATTAATACACTGTGGAAGGTGATACCTGAATGTACGGAAAAATTCATGGGTTCCGATAGAGAAACAGAGAAGATGAAGTGGACAGCAACAAGAGTTGATCTTATATTTGGATCAAATTCACAACTTCGCGCAGTTGCGCAGGTTTATGCATCTAAGGGCAATGAGGAAAAGTTCATACAAGATTTTGTAGCTGCATGGAATAAGGTAATGAATGCAGATCGTTTTGATGTTGAAGAATATTATAATTGTAATTGAGTTACTTTTGTTTATTAGTTTATATAGGAGCAACTAAATCATTTATAACTATGTAGTTGGAAAGGGTTAACAGTTCTAATATTTCAAAAGTTGTTAACCCTCATACTTAATGAAACATTTAAGTCATGTAAGGCTTTTTATACAAGTCATTCTTAGATAGCCCATTTTTTTTTGCAGTATTTATCCAATTTAATTTTCCGATTTCTCCGAATAAAAATATCGGAAAGTTTGGTGCTACATATTTATTTTCAACAAGTGTCTCAATGTTGTTTTCAATGTCCTTATTAATTTCGTAGAGTGAAGAGTATATTTTTGAGCATAGCCTTTGCATGAACTTTATGTCTTTTGTTGAGCCTACTACCTCTCCCATGCCTATCGAAACAGCAAATCTCCAATTTAAATTCAATCTAACACAAAAATTTTTTAACACTCGAATAGCTTCATCATTTATTGTAGGTTCGGGAAACCCGCAATTTACAATGGCGTATACTCGTACATTTTCAGGTGATTTATTATTGTTTTTCAAGTATATATAATAATCTTCTAAAAATCTCATTAATACACCAGGCAGAGAAAAAACATATAGAGGGAAGGCAAAAACGATGACATCTGCATGGGACATTGTTTTAAAATCCTCTTCAATTTTGCCAGAATGAATACTTGAGGTAACATGAATATAAAATCTATTATAATTGTTTTCATTCATATCTTCATCCAGTCTGTTAAGAAAAAGGAGTGAATTTGATCCTTTTCCTTTGGGACTTCCATTAATAAAACAAATATTTTTCATAATAATAAATACCTCCTTCTACAATATCTGATTAATAATATTTTCATTATCTTTATCTGAAACAGATAGTAAAACTTTATCAAAGCTTTTAGTATACTTACCACTGGTTAAAGTAATAAATGTGTCTTTTTCTTCTTTTGTTAAGTCATCACTATACCCTATCAATATTTGCTTTGGGTATTTCTCATATCTTTTAGGATGAGCTGTGGTACCATTCTTTTTTTCAAAGAAAGGTAAAACAGTTGGAATAAATCTATCTATAACATTCTTTATATTAGAGCTGTATTGTCCAAAAACTACTGGAGTAAGATAAATAGCTAAATCTGAATTAACATATGCTTTATTAATGCTATTTAATGAATCATCAATAACACATTCCCCTGGGGTTTTTATCCAACATCCGAAACATCCTATGCAGTTTTTTACGTTATCCCTATTAATCTCAAACAATTCTATTTCAATATTTCTTTGTAAAAATAGTTGCATCAATGATATCTGTAAAGAGTCACTATTTTCAGTTTTAATATCACTATCACAAATAAGTATAGCTTTCATTGTTAAAATCAACTCCTTTTATTATTCTATTATATATAGGGGGGTGACACCACATAGCCATCAAGTTACGCAATACTGAATGACGGTTAACTCTCCTTAAGTGATATATTTTTGTGCTAATCTATTAGTATCATATTACCAAAAAATGCAATGAAATACAATGCAATGGAGAAAGTAAAAACAATCATTTTTGGAACATTAAAAGCCAATTCAATCCTATATATGGTAAAAATATTCTTAATTTATGGTAATTGTGTTATAGTTAAATATATAGTGTTAGTAAGAAATTGGAGGAAAAATTGAAATGAATGTAATTGTAGTGAACGTATATTCCTTCCCTATGATTAGTCAAAATTGTAGAAAATCATGAAGTTTACAAAGAAGGGTTGGAATAAAAAAGGGGTGTATATATGTTTAATAAAATGAAGCAATATATTAAAAAAAATATAATACTAAGTATAGGAATTGTACTATGCCTAGGCATTATGAGTACTTATTCATATACTAAGATTATGCCTGGATGGTTTTCACAACCAGATACTTACAATTTAGTAAAAGAAGCATTTTTGACTAATAAAGGATACACTAATGAATTGCCTAAACATATGTCACAACAAGTATTTGAAAGAACAAATATATATAATGCTTATCCAGTTAAAGTAATGGATTTACAAAACAATCTTTTAGGGGGTTCATCAAATATACCAATTACATTTACTATTGAAAATATAAAAGGTGAATGGTACATTACAGAAAAAGAGGAATCTGTATAAATTTTAAAATAAACTTTGTATTGATAATAATATTGTATACTATTCAAACTTAAATGGTTTGGAGGTGAAATCAAATGTATAAAAATAGAATATATAATAAAAAACACTATTTAATAATTGCAATAATAATTGCAACATGTTTAGGTTATAAATATGTTAGTTATAGACCTAACAAATATATTAATATAAATGATTTAGTAAATAAAGCTTATACAAGTTCAAAATATGATTCTGAGATGGCAAAACATATGTCTAAGGATGTTTATAAAGATACAAATGGTTATATTATGTGTGAACTGTACCAGTGTAAGAAACCTATTAAAATTTCTTTCAAGTCAACTGAAATTAATCAACATAAAATTAATGGAAAGATATTTGTATATATGGTTTATGATTTTAAGATGTTTGATGCTGATGGAAAGTTAGTAACAGGTGCACTGAATAGTTCTGTTGTGTTTACAGTTACAGGAACTAATGATAATTTATATATAGAAGATAACCATGAATATATGAGTGGAAGTGAAGTTCCTAAAATGTATAGATATTACTAATAAATATTATAGCTTTTTTCAACTCTACGCAAGGGGATACCTTTACATAAGGACATTTATTTTAAATAATCATTTAATTAATAGAATCAAATAATTAATAAAGGGGCTATGAAATGATTAAATTAATTAAAGTGGAACTAGAAAAATTCAACTTTAATAAATATATAAAAAGTGCAATTGTAGCGAATATTATTATTTTAGGGATTTTAACTCTTATCACATATCCAATAAAAGATTTAAAAACAAATGAAAATTTGGAAAAGATGAAAAATAATATAAGAGAATTAGGAAATTAAAAAAATAGATTTAAAATAAAAAACAAATGCAATTTATTAGACAAAAAACTACGTGATTACAGCCCTATAAAGTAAAATAATTACTTTTATAGGGCTGTGTTTTTCTTGACGTACAAAATATCAGTTTATGAAAGTAGTTAACGCCTAGTTTTTTGAAATCTATGGAAAGTAGACTTGACATTGGAAAAATTCAATGATATATTAGTTATGGAAAGATAGCTTTCCATACATTCAGAGGGGAGTACCAAGAAATGAAAAATAGACTTGAAGAGTTAAGAAAACAGAGAGGGGTTAAGCAAGAAGAATTAGCAGAAATTTTGCAAGTATCAAGACAAACAATAGGTTCGCTTGAAAATGGAAGATATAATCCATCTATTATTCTTGCTTTTAAAATTGCAAGATATTTTAAAATGAATGTTGAAGAAATTTTTATATATGAGGAGAGTAATATATGAATACGAGACAAATTAAAACGACTTTTTTCTATGGTATGATTGCTTTATGGGGTCTAGTATTTATAATAGTAGGGGCTATATTTCAGAATGACGGTGTAATTTATTATAGAATGCTCAGAGTTGGGTTTGAGTTAATTGCAGTTGGAATTGTATTTTTGTTAGGTGCACTTAAACTACAGCGCGATGAAAAAAATGATAAAGCTTCACAACAATTTAATAATGCAATTTCAGATGAGAGAAACCAGTTTATAGCTGGTAAATCAGCTAGTATCACAACGGATGTAATGCTAGTTTTGGGAATGATAGCAGGTTGCGTACTTTCTTTTTTTGGAATGAATAATTATGCTTATATAATTGTTGGATATATATTCATAAATAGCATCTTACAACTTGGAGTTGGCATATATTTGCGTAGTAAATTTTGATCAAAAAATATTTTTAGTATATCAATAAATATTTTAAGACAATAAAAAATGATCAAATATATATTAATGTCTGTGCTCACTACCACAAATATCGCTATTCCTCCAAGTAATAAGTTCAAATAATAAACCTACGAGAATACACAGGTTAAAAGAATAATGTGTATTTATTATTTGAATTTAAATTTATTTCTTATAGATATTGAATTTTTTTTAATGAATCCTATTATAGATACAATAGGGGCTCCTGCAAATGTTGCAATATGAACACTTCCACCACCTAAACTTCCGGTTAGTATCGAACTAAGCGAATCCATAATAGCATTGTCTTTAACAAGATAAGTCCAAGTCGAGGTAGGTGGTTCTATTCGCTCGTGTAAACTTAAGAGTCCACTTTCTGATAATTCCATATTGGTAAAATCTATTAAAATATTTTCTAATATGTCCTGCTGCAAAGAATTAAAGCATAAATTTGTTTCTCTTTGAAGTACCCTAAGAGGGTTTTTACCGCCAATGATGTTTAAATTTATACCCTCTTGAATAATGACTACCTCAGCCAGGTAATTAGCAAAGCTTTCATCTATATTATATAAAGCCACTTGTTTTTCAAGTTTATTTATACATTTTTCACCAAATAGTGTATTTAATTTTTCATAAAGTTTTTGATTTTCATTTTCTAGAACATTAAGGGGATCAATATCCTCTAGTATCTCCAACCGCCTACGGTATACCTGGAGCCGATGACTTTCTAATAATGAAGAGTATTTCCATAGAGCTCTACGTAAATCAGAATTCTGACCTTGAATAATTCTCTGTACCTGGTCTATCTTACGTGCTATTCTAGGGTCATCAATTGGTTCTTCTTGATTTTTTGGTCTAATATATGCAGGGATTATCTTATCAATCCCATACTTTTTAATCAAATCGTCTTCTAAGCTTATAAAGAACCTGAACATGCCAACATCACCTTGACGACCAGCCCTACCTCTAAGTTGCTTATCAATACGCCTACTCTCGTATCTATTTGTCCCAATAACGTACAATCCACCTAAGGCAATAACCTTATCTCTACTTTCGCATTTTGTTCCACCTAATTTTATGTCAGCACCTCTTCCAGCCATATTAGTTGAAACAGTAACTGCACCTATTACGCCTGCCTGTTCAATGATTTCTGCTTCTAGCTCATCATTTTTAGCATTTAAGATCTGGCACTCAATACCAATCTTTTTTAATTTTAGTGCCAAGTAATCTGATTCCAATACACTTGAATTTCCAATTAAAATAGGTTGCCCAGTTGCATGTACTCTTGTAATCTCATTTATTAAAGCCTTATACTTTGCTTCCTTATGAGTGAAGATTACATCTGGATAATCTATTCTGTTGCAAGGTACATGTGAAGGGATAACAAACACTTCAAGCCCATAAAACTCGCTAATCTCCTCAGCAGAATCCATAGCTGTGGCTGTCATTCCAGCAACTTTTTTATAAAGCATAATAAAACTTTGAAGAGTTATCTGATTCATAATTCTCCCCTTGGATTTAAACTCAAGTTTTTCCTTAGCCTCAAGAGCTTCTTGAATCTGATCTGGCCAATGCCTATTTTCTGCTATACGCCCAGTAAATTCATCTACCATTTCAATTTTATTATCTCGTACAATATAATCTATGTCCTTTTTTAATATAACTTCTGCATAAAGTGTATTATGTACTTCATTAAGCAATTTAATATTTTCATCAGAGTATAGATTATCACAACATAGTTGCGCTTCCACAAGGTTTAATCCTATTTCTGTTAGAAATGCATTTCTTTCATACTCATCCTTGTCATAATGAATTTTAGGTTTCAGCCCTTTTATAATATCCATAGTCGGCGAAAGAGTATTATCATTTTGATATCCTCCTGCTGCAATTACAAATGGTATTTTTGCTTCATCAATTATTATAGAGTCCGCTTCATCCACAATAACAAAATTAAAGGGACGCTGGATACATTCGCTTTTTTCATAACAAATTGAGTCTCTTAGATAATCAAATCCAGCTACTTTTGCTGTTATATAAGTAACATCACATAAATAAGCCTTTTGTTTATCCTGCGTTTTCATATTATCCTGCACAAAACCTACCGTA
Organism: Clostridium estertheticum; assembly: GCF_026650985.1. Classification (GTDB taxonomy): domain Bacteria; phylum Bacillota; class Clostridia; order Clostridiales; family Clostridiaceae; genus Clostridium_AD; species Clostridium_AD estertheticum_C. Next base: position 1,973,073 of record NZ_CP086239.1, on the reverse strand, counting down.
AGCCCAAGCATTTCATATATTGGACCCATCCACACTGCGTCACGAGCTGCAAGATAATCATTAAAAGTAAGAATGTGGCAACCAAGGCCAGAAAGTGCATTTAGATATGCAGGAAATACTGCAGCTATTGTTTTACCTTCCCCGGTCTGCATTTCAATAAGCCTTCCTCTATGCATTGCAATACCAGCTATTATTTGCTCATCATAAGCCTCAAAGCCTAAGGCGATTCTAATTGCTTTTTTTACAAGTGCGAAGGCTTGTATCATTATTTCATCAATACAAACTCCTTGTGAAACCTTTATTTTCAGTTCTATTGATTTATATAAAAGTTTCTCCTTGTTTAAAGAGTTAAATTTAATATGATTTATCTCATCTACAATCTTTTTATAGTCATTGTATTCAGCTTTACTAGATAAATCTTCAATCTTTTTTAACATACTCTTTGCCATATATACTACCTCACTAACTACATCATATTTTATAGCCACTATGTAAGCTATATGCTTTATTATACTATTATTACCGTAAAGTGGATATACGTAGAGTTGGATGAACGTACAAGAATAAAAGAAAGACAAGAGAAGGTATGTTGAAGTGATTATTTGCACTGGTGCGGCAGTCGCTAATAACTATGTTGAGGCAGATATCATAGCACAAACCTTGATTGAATTAGAAGTGCCTAATTGCAGTATAATCCGTGAAAAACTTGCAAAGGGTACATATGAAAACTTAGTAAACTCAAAGAAAATTATGAAAGATAGAGGATTGAGAACAGCAGTTATTGTATCATCGCCTTGGCATTTACGAAAAGCCAGTTCGTATGCTTTTAGACTTGAAATTAACCATACAGTAGAAAAATCTAAATTTCCTCATGAATACCTAATAATAGTAGTTCGTTTTTGATTTATAGTTCATCAAAAATGGAAAATACTGTCTTGTAGCTGTTTTTTCACGGATCGTTTCAACACCACATATATTTAATCTATTAGAGTTTTAGAAATATATGGCTTAACGTGGACGATATAGTTTTTTATGGTCCTTGGGCTATAGTCCTTTAGTTCCATATCCATTTTCATTCTTTCTCTTAATATTGACTTCTTCTATTACATTGTAGGGGCATGGCTCATCGGGTAAAAGAAAAACCACAGGAGCAGAAATAATCTGACCTGTATTTTTTGTTTTATACCCCAGCTTGTAAATTTCTGTGAAAATAAATACAATAGAGTTATGGAGGTGTTATGCGTGAATTATATAACGACAAAAAAAGCCGCCAAGATTTGGGAAATCACAGGGTTTGTTTATGCTGACACTGAAAAACCGGCTGACGGACGATATAGGAGCAGTAAAGTAAAGGATGGTGAAAATAAATGAAACGTATATTTTTGGTTGAGGACGATAAGGCAATCGCTAAAAACCTTGTGCTTTTGCTCCGCTCGGAGGGATTTACAGTCACTCACGTCCCTACGCGGAGTAAAGCCATTGAAGCACTTGCTGGGAATAAATTTGACTTGGCGTTGATTGATATTTCTTTGCCTGATGGAAATGGCTTTACAGTTTGCACGGAAATCAAAGAAACGCAAGATGTTCCCGTTATCTTTCTGACGGCTTCCGGCGACGAAGCAAGTGTTGTTACAGGACTGAACATGGGCGCAGATGACTATATCACCAAGCCTTTTCGTCCGCGTGAATTGATTGCGCGAATTAGAACCGCCCTGCGAAAAAGCGGGCGTTCTGGGGCGGCTTTTGAAATCCGCGGGCTTTATGTCGATACGGCAAGTGGCGTTGTGAAAAAAAGCGGCAACGAGGTTTTCCTTTCAGCATTAGAATACCGCTTGCTCTTAGTGTTTATTGGAAGCCCCAAAAGTATTATCACGAGGGGCAGGCTACTTGACGAATTGTGGGATGCGGCGGGTGAGTTTGTTAATGATAATACATTGACCGTGTACATCAAACGCTTACGGGAGAAGATAGAGAACAACCCAGCAAGCCCGCAAATAATTCTGACCGTTCGCGGGACAGGGTATAGATTGGGGTGCGAGCATGCTTCGGAATAGAGAGTTTCGGCAGTTTGTCATTTTATTCTCCTTAATGGCCACCGCCGCTGTAATGCTGGGATTTGCAATAAATACTGCGGCGGGAATACTTGCCATTGTTTCTGTCGTCGCCTTTGGCACAGCGTTTTTCGCGTTTACCAAAGCTCGATACAAAAGCATTGCACGGATTTCAGATCAAATCGATCTTGTGCTTCATAATGCTGACCATCTGTATATTGGTGAATCGGACGAGGGCGAACTTTCCATTCTGCACAGCGAGATAACAAAAATGACATTGCGCATTCGGGAGCAAAACGACGTGCTGAAAAAAGAAAAAGAACATCTTGCCGATTCCTTGGCCGACATAGCCCACCAACTCCGAACCCCGCTCACATCCGTTAACCTCATTCTGTCATTGTTAGCGAATAACCCTGATGAAAACCAGCGGAAAACATTTGTGCGGGAAACAGAGGAATTGCTTGTGCGGATGGATTGGCTGATTACTTCCCTATTGAAATTATCACGCTTGGACGCGGGCATTGTGGTGTTCAAAAGCGAGCAGATAGATGCAAACAACTTGATAAGCGCCGCGCTTCGCCCGTTTCTAATCCCAATGGAACTGCACGATATTGATTTTCAAATAGATGCACCAAAAGGGATGATTATTCAAGGCGATTCAGGTTGGCTTTCGGAAGCAATTCAAAACATCCTCAAAAATTGCATGGAGAGCGCAGGCGAGAACGGGAAGATTGAGATTATTTGCACGGACAACCTACTATTTACCGAGATTGCCATCCACGATAGCGGCGGGGGCTTTGAAAAAGAAGATTTACCCTGCCTGTTTGACAGGTTTTATCGTGGAAAAAACCCAAACGCTACAGGATACGGGATTGGACTTTCTCTCTGCAAGATGATTATAACACGGCAGGGAGGGACGATTACCGCAAAAAATCACCAGCAGGGCGGCGCGATATTTGCCATTCGTTTCCCAAAGTGACTAATCTCTCACCTGAAAGTCACAGAAATGTAAGTTGAAGATGCTATTATATGGGTAAACCATGAGAAAGGAGACTCACATAATGGAGTTTTTAAAAATTGAAAATTTATGCAAAATCTACGGCAAGGGCGAAAACCAAGTTACCGCGCTTGACCATGTTTCGCTTACAATCGAAAAGGGGGAGTTTACTGCAATCATAGGCTCCTCAGGCTCAGGCAAATCCACATTGCTTCACATCATCGGCGGCGTGGACGTGCCGACAAGCGGAAAGGTATATTTGGACGGTCAGGATGTATATGCCAAAAACAATGAAAAACTCGCAATCTTCCGCAGGCGGCAGGTCGGACTGATTTACCAGTTTCACAACCTCATTCCTACCCTAACTGTGGTGGAAAATATCACCTTGCCTATCCTGATGGACAAGCGCAAGGTCAACGAGGAACGTCTGAATGACTTGCTCGAACTGCTTGGTCTAAAAGACCGCAAAACGCATTTACCCAATCAGCTTTCGGGCGGTCAGCAACAGCGCGTTTCCATAGGACGCGCGTTGATGAACGCCCCCGCGGTCATGCTTGCCGACGAACCTACGGGCAGTTTGGACAGCCGAAATGGACATGAAATCATTAAGCTGCTGAAAGAAAGCAATAAAAAATATAGTCAGACCCTGCTCCTCGTCACGCATGACGAAAATATTGCCATGCAAGCAGACCGAATTATCGGTATATCAGATGGAAAAGTAGTGCGAGACGAGAGGGTGAGACCATGAACATTTTCAACAAAGTTACTCTGCAAGGCATGAAAAAGAGCCGCACACGGACAATTGTCACGATTATCGGAGTTGTTCTGTCCGCTGCCATGATCACGGCCGTAGCCACCTTTGGCGTTTCGCTGCTGAACTATCTGGCAAACGGAGCGGCCCAGAAATACGGCGGTTGGCACGTGGAGTATTTGAATGTTGATTCCTCTTTCGCACAAGAACGAACTCTCGACAATGAAGCTTACAACACCGCAACATTTGAAAATATCGGCTACGTAAAACTTGAGGGAGGGAAAAACCCCAACAAACCATATCTTTCTATAGCCGGATTTAGCAAGGAAGCCTTTGATACTTTGCCAATAACCCTGGTTTCAGGTAGATTGCCGAAAAACAGTGGGGAGATTCTTGTTTCGATGAGCGTCGAAGCAAACGGCGGCGTTAAATTCGCGGAGGGTGACAAGCTTTCACTTGCTATCGGAAGCCGCATGAATGGCAACAAAAATCTCGGTCAACACTCCCCTTACATTTCCGGGAAAGAAACTCTTATGCCAAAAGGCAAGAGAACTTACACGGTTGTCGGTATCTGCCAAAGACCAAGCTTTGAGGAATATTCCGCGCCGGGATATACCTTGATAACGAAAGCAGATGCACAAGACAAAGCGGACAGCTTAAACTTATTTGTCACGCTTAAAAACCCGCGTGATGTTCACGCTTATGCAAGAAGCACAGCGGGAAGCCATAGCTATGTCTTTAACGATAATGTGTTGCGCTTCATGGGTCTTTCGGAGGATAAGTTGTTCAACACGATTCTGTACTCGATTGGTGGCATCTTGGTTGCCTTGATAATGATAGGCTCAATTTTTCTGATTTATAATTCGTTCAACATATCACTGAACGAACGCACACACCAGTTCGGGATTCTCTCATCGGTGGGAGCCACAGCGAGGCAGCTGCGAAATTCGGTGCTGTTTGAGGGACTTTGCATTGGTGCGATCGGCATACCTATTGGCGTTATTGTCGGCATAGGCAGTATCAGGCTTGTGATTTCCGTTGTCGCCGGGAATTTCGGGAACATTATGTACAGCGACGTACCTTTAACTTTGACAGTGTCCATCCCCGTAATTGTCGTTGCGGCGGCGGTCAGCATGGTTACGATTTTGATTTCGGCCTATATCCCGGCCAGGAAGGCCGCAAGCACTCCCGTTATGGAGAGTATTCGCCAGACAAGCGAGGTCAAAGTTGAATCCAAAGCCGTGAAAACGTCAAAACTGGCGCAGCGTATTTACGGTTTGGAGGGAACCCTTGCTCTAAGGAATTTTAAAAGAAACAAGAAACGATATCGCAGCATTGTGCTATCACTTGTTTTAAGCGTAGTGCTGTTTATATCGACCAGTGCTTTTGTAACAGATCTGAAGCAGACGTCAAAGCGGGCAGTAGTGTTTACTACCTATGACATCGGTTTGGTCACGCAGGACATAGATGATAGCAAAATGTTGCCGCTTTATGATAAACTAAGAACCGCCGACGATGTTTACGAAAGCTCGTATCAAGCGCTTATGAAGTATTCATGCACGGTTAAAGCAAGCAACTTTTCAGACCGCTATCGGAAATACGCGGGTTATAATTTCCAGGACAAAACGGTTAATCTGCCAATGGAAATCCAGTTTCTTGATGACAGCACCTATATGAATATTATCAAAGGCTTGGGTTTGCATGCAGAGGAATATACCGGGCAAAATGCGAAAATGATCGCCGTTGCCAAAATGACAGGCCAAATGAAAAGCAATCAGGAGGTTGACAATCTTATTGATATGTTCAAGAGTTCTTCCAAGAATTTTACCATCGCTCCCGAAATAAATGGCAAGCCGAAGATAAAGCAGGGGCGAAATGTAAGCATTACGTTTGTCAATACCGTGCCGCCTGATACACTCCCACTCATAGGAAACTCCGGATCGAAGAATCCGTTCTTTTTTAGGGTAATAGTCCCCTATTCACTCAAAGAGAAGTTTGAAACCTCCGATACCCATGTGGTTAATAAGGGCTTGACCTTTAGGTCTAAAAATTCCTCGAAATCGGTGGCTGATATGGAAAAGATGATTAAGGGTGCGGGAATTAAATCCAATTATAAACTGTACAATATGAATAAAGCGCTTGATGATAGCCGCAATTACGTATTCATTGCCAACGTGTTCGCTTATACTTTTATCATTATGATTTCGCTGATTGCGGTTGCTAATGTGTTCAACACGATTTCCACTAATATCAAGCTGCGCCGGAGAGAACTTGCCATGCTTCGCTCTGTGGGGATGTCTGACCGTGATTTCCAAAAAATGATGAATTTTGAGTGTGCCTTTTATGGCATCAAGGCGTTGCTCTTCGGGCTTCCCATAGCGTCAATCTCTTCTTGGCTGATTTACAAAGGGATGATCGACGGGGCGGACAATATAGATTTTGTATTCCCGTGGGGCAGTATGGCAATCAGCGTGTTCAGCGTGTTCTTTGTAGTGTTTATTACAATGCTGTATTCAATTAGCAAGATAAAAAAAGAAAATATTATTGACGCGCTTCGGGATGATATGAATTGATTGGTTTTAGAGTTGAACACCCTGAGCGGCGAAGACTGTACAGTTTCTCAAGATGAAATTTCTCCTAGTGTATATGAAGAATTTGGGTATTTATTAGTTAGAGTTCTTGCTAAAATGGGGCTGTTGGATATCTTCCAATAGCCTTTTCTTGTGTTCTCATATTCCCAAGCTTTGTAATTATTAATACCAAGCCTTTTGAGATTATCATGTTTTGTTTTAATTTTACTGGATTAGGTTATACCTACCTTCGAATAGAGAAAATTCACTGTCCCCAGGAACAAGAAACAAATTTTCTTTTATTTTAGTGGGTTTTTTCCTAAAGTCACCAATATCTTCTGTATTGTGTATAATTAAATACAGACACATTAATAGAATATGATAAATTAATAAATACTTTATATAAAGTATTTATATTATAGTTTATATTAAAAGTAAAACTTGATTCTATTATCCTGCGTATAATATACAGGATGGGATACTAATGAAAAAAATCATTGTTATATTTTAGGCTCTTATTAATTAAAATTAGGAGATGATTTTTTATGAAAATAAAAAAATCCATATTAGCTATTATGAGTTTGACTATAGTTTTTGCATTTGTGGGATGCAAGGATAAGGAAAATTTGAAGAGTAGTTTAAATACCCCAGATAAAATTAATATATATGCAGAGGGAAATCAAAAACAAATAACAAACTTAAGTGTGTCTTCATCAAAAGTAAATAGTAATAGTGTTGCTATAGAATCTAAAAAAATAGCGTCAACTGATAAAATTGTTGTTATTGAAGACCATGCTTTAGAAAATATTATAAGGAAGGCTGTTAGTAAACCTAATGGAGCTTTGTTTGTAAGTAACCTATCAAACATCTTAGAACTAGATGGAAGTAAACAAAATATAAAAAATTTGAATGGCTTGGAGAATTTAATAAATTTAAAGAAATTAAATTTATCAGATAATCAAATTTCTGATATTACACCGCTGAAAAATTTAACAAATCTAAAAGAATTAATTTTGATTAATGACAATATAAAAAATTTAAATGCTATAACTTCACTAACTAAGTTGGAGAAATTATCTATAGGTAATTATAGGCGTGGCAGAGAGTACTGGAATACTTTTACAGACTTAACTCCTTTAAAGAATTTAAGCAAACTAAAAGAATTGAACCTTGCTTGTTCCAATGTTCAACTAAATGGATTAAGATACTTAACATCATTAGAAAATTTAAATTTATACTTTAACGACTCGTTATCAGATATAAATGAATTAAGCAATTTAAAGAATCTTCGTGTTTTAAATATAAGTTATACCAATGTAAATAATATAAAACCATTAGCGAATTTAACTAAACTAACAGACTTAGATATAGGAAACTCAAAGGTAACTGACATTAGTGTATTATATAAACTTACTGGATTAAAGAAGCTTACTGCATGGAATATTATTAAAGACAAAGACTATGCAGCCTTAAAAAAAGTTTTACCAAATTATGATATAATTTATAAGCAAAAATAGTTGTTGAAATCTATAGGTATACAATGAGAAAAAGCCACTTTGTAGAAGTCATCTCTACTAGGTGACTTTTTATTACATTATAAAGGCAAAAGTGTTTTTTAATCTTCCTTTTCAACGTTTATTTTACACTTACAGGTTTACAAATAAGACACTATAATAATTTTTTAAACCAAAATAAAAAATGCAGAGGCATTAGACCTAATTAACAACTCCTATAAGATTGTAAAAATAGTATTTAATGGTGTAATAAAATGACAAATCAAACTCTTGTTTATATTGCAAAATTTAAATGGTAAGGAGTGACATACTAATATGAAAAACAAAAAGATACTGGCTTCGTTGACCATGTGTTTTGCACTCATGGTGGGGATGACAAACACGGCGGGTGCTGCGACGTCCTCCAACACATCGAACTTTATGAAGGCTCTCGGTAGTAACACGGGTTTTGATACGTTCGACTCGGTGCAACAAACTTCTGATGGGGGGTACATCGCTGCGGGCTCCTTTCAATCAGCAGACGGCGATTTTGCCGGAGTTAGCCATAAAGGCTTAGATGACGCGACCCTCGTTAAGTTCAACAGCAATGGTTCAACTGGGTGGATCAAATCTATCGGAGGCACGAAAGGTGATATGTTTAATAGTGTGCAGCAGACTTCGGACGGCGGATATATCGCTGCGGGTTGTTCCGAGTCAACTGACGGTGATTTCGCTGGAGTTGGTAATAAAGGCTCTCTCGACGCAACTCTCATCAAATTTAACAAAAACGGTACCACCGAATGGATTAAGGACATTGGAGGCAAAAACATTGATAGATTTTATTCTGTACAGCAAACTTTAGATGGCGGATATATCGCTGCGGGTTATTCCGAGTCCAGCAACGGTGATTTTACTGGAGTTGGCAATAAAGGTTCAGCTGATGCGATTCTTGTTAAATTCGATAAAAATGGCACCATAGAATGGACCAAGGCCACTTGGGGTGGTTTAAATGATTACTTCCGTAGTGTGCAGCAGACTTCGGATGGTGGGTATATCGCAGCGGGCAATTCCGAGTCCGGCAATGGTGATTTTACTGGTGTCAATAAAGGCTCAGCTGACGCGATTCTTGTTAAATTCGATAAAAGTGGCACCACTGAATGGATCAAGGATGTCGGTGGCTCGGATAGTGATGGTTTAAGTAGTGTACAGCAGACTTCAGACGGCGGGTATATCGCGGTAGCTCATTCTGCGTCAATCGACGGCGATTTTACTGGAGTTAGCAATAAAGGCACAGGTGGCGCTATTATCATCAAATTCAACAAAAGTGGCACCACCGAATGGATAAAGAACTTTAGCGACTCAGGTTTTGCTGGCGCGGGGTTCTCTAGTGTACAGCAGACTTCGGATGGGGGATATGTAGCGGCAGGCACCTCTTTCTTAAAAGGGGGCTACCTTGTAGCGGGATATGAGAAGATGCTTCTTGTTAAATTCAACAAAAGCGGAACTAGCGAGTGGTTCAAGAGCTTCGGCGGCGCAAAGTTTGGTGATAAGTTTAATTCTGTGCAGCAGACTTCGGATGGTGGATATGTTGCGGTGGGTGATAGCACTGATGGCGCTACACTCATAAAATCTGATAATACTGCAATAACTGTTGATTCAACTGCACTTAGACCAACTGGGGTAAATGCTTCAATAAATTCTTCAGCTGTAGCCAAAATTGATCTTGTGTCAACTCAATTAACAAATACAGGGAATAACACAGCTACATTCAAATACAAAATATTAAATACAGTGGGTATAAACATTACTCAAAAAATTCCAGCTTCTCAAATAAAGGCAGCAGCATCTGTAATAACATTTTTACAAATGGGGGAATTAATAATTGGAGAAAAAAATAATAGAGACAAGGTTATTGGAAATTATACAAAATGCAAATTTAGTATTTAATTGATAGAATAAGCCTGGTCAAATACCAGACTTATTTTATTTTTAGTCTATCTGCAATAGCTTAAATTTTACCATAAAAACAATTTTAACATTTTAATAAATAATGATTCGTTCAAGTATAAAATTCTTGAAAAATATCGACTAGCCAACCCTATTTTGTAATCTTATCTTGTCAGCTACCATTGCTATAAATTCTAAATTAGTAGGTTTTCCTTTTTCATTATTAATTGTATAACCAAAAATCTTATTAATAGTCTCTAATTGTCCTCTACTCCATGCAACGTTTATTGCATGGAGTATTGCTCTTTCTACTCTACTAGCAGTAGTATTATATTTTTTACCTACTAGTGGATACAATACTTTTGTTATTCCTGATAAAAGTCCAATATCATTCACTACCATGCTTATTGCTTCCCTTACAAACATATAACCTTTTATATGAACAGGTATTCCAATTTCATGCATAATATTAGTTATTTGAGTAATTAAAGTATCATCATATGATTGATTTTTATCAACTTTAATTTCAGTATCGTCAACATAAGTAAGTATTTTTTTTACATCACTATTATCTATAGTGTTATATACTATCTGTCTTATCCGTTTAACTAATACGCCCATATCAAAAGGTTTTACAACATAATAATCGGCTCCTAGTGATAAGGCTCTTTGGGTTATATTATCCTGACCAACCGCTGATAAAATTATTATAAGAGGTTTTGATTCTAAATTCATTGTATTTAACCTCTCCAGGACTTCGAAACCATCAAGAATAGGCATAATTATATCCAGTACTACTATATCAGGTTTTTTTTCTTCAATCAATTTTATTGTTTCTACTCCATTATTTGCAATACCTGTTACAATAATATCCTCTTGTTTTGATATATAATCATAAAGAATATTACAAAATTCTTTATGATCATCAGCAATGATTATATTTATTTTTGATTCTTCCATTTTTGAACAGCCCCCTTTTTGTTATATATTATTTGCAACTTTGTAAAAATATTGTTGACACAAATAATATAGAAGATAACCACATTTCTTGTTTTGTAATATTAGTGGGGGGTTTCATACTAGGTGTAGAGCCAACGAAACCGACAAAACCCACAAAACCCACGTTAAGGAATATACCCTAGATATTTTAACTGCATATACTGAATGAAGATAACAAATTTTATATAACTTAATTCCAAAAAACTACAATTTTATTTGTTGCTTCATCTACATATGTCATATACCTTATAGAACTTTCAAACTGACTTCTAGACATATTTATAAATTTAGAAGTATCCCATGGATTTATTACTACTACAGTGTCTTTAGTTACACTCTTTATTGAATATGAGTGACCTCCATCCCCTATAATCCCTTTACTTGGATCAGCTATATTTACTATTATCTAATGCCTGTATTCCAGAAACAGCACCGCAATCATTAGCAGCTCCCTGATGGAATGTGCTTAGTTTCCCATCAAGTTGCGTTGTTGGATCACCTATTGTTCCTGCAAAAGCATATAATTTATGTATACTATATATTTCCAATAATAACTGTTCAGTTACTTACAATTACATACTCTCATAATACTTAAATCAAGTAAATATCTTTTACTCAAAACATACAAAATCATGCTTCAAAAGACGTCAGAGAACATTCTAATTTTTAAGAACATACAAAATTGAATTATGCAAGTTAGACAAGGCAAAAGTTAAGAAGTGGTTATTAGTGACAAATTGACCATATACGAACAAGACTATCAAACATAGTGCCATATCATAGAACTTCAAAGTACCGAACCAAACGACAAATGACATTCCTATTGAATTAATAGCAGTTGACAGTTTAGAGAAATCAAAGAGACTTCCTTGTGTGTTTAATAACTGGGCTGTGTTTTATAAAGGTAAATTTGAAACAGTGCATTTGCTAAATGAAGGATATTTGAAAAAAATGCTTGAAAAATCAACAAATTGAGCCTAATCTTTTGTTAAAATTAAAATTGGAGGAGATATGAATGAAAGTTAATGCTGCATTTATTTTTATTGCGCCAGAAGTTAATTGTAAAATCTATAGAACTTTGTGCCGCATTCGGAAATGAAGGTATAGCACTTATAAGCAAGGCCTTAAGAGGGAAGGCATCTGCTGGCGCTGTTAAATTTGACCACCATCCTGGATTCGACTTTTGCCGGAATATAGGTTCTTGTAATAATAACATTTTCACCATTAACCAATGTTGCTTTCAATCGGCTATTAAAAAGTGTATTTACACTATCTAGTACATCAATATTCATAATGCATGCTTTGTTTATTTGAATAAAACCGAACCCAGTTAATTCATCAATTAACTGATATAGTTTTTTATTACTTTTGAGTACCTGATCTTTTGTATAAATAAAAGTTTTCCTTTCAATACTTTCAATGTAGAAAATATCACAAATATTGAGGACTATATTTTTACCATTATTACTTCCAACTATTTTCATATCTATACCCTTAATTCTTTGTATAAGCTGCTGTACTTGTACATTCATAATCGGGTACCTGATTTGTACTTCAATATTGCTCTCCTTATCTTCTATAATTATAATATCCACTCTGGTACTCCTTTCTCTTTAATTCAGTCTCCAAGTTGCTCACAAATAATATCTATTTCTCATAATTTCACGATTATGAAGTAACTTCGAATGCTACTAGATCCATTTACTATTAAATTATTTGTACCAAAATGCCAAGCGTCAAAATAAAAACAAGAAGAAACCATTACAAGTACTTATGTGTACATATATGTAAACATTAATGTTTGTATATTTGTTTCCCTAAATGCAATACTCCCCCTTTCTCCAGGGGTAACAAATTCTGTAGTTTGCAAATTTGGACATCAAAAGAGAGGCTTTATAATTTAAATTGTGCTAAACTTTTATACAAGAAGGGAGGTGGAGTAAAAGTGAAATGGCTGAAACAATTAAGCGAAGTAATTGATTATATAGAAAGCAATTTAACTGGTGTTATTTCCTATGATGAAGTTGCAAAAATTGCTTGCGGCTCCACTTATTATTTTCAAAGAATATTTTCTTACGTTGCGGACATTCCATTGTCCGAGTATATACGCCGTAGACGTATGACAGCAGCAGCGTTTGAATTGCAAACAAGTGATAAGAAAGTGATTGATATCGGTTTAAAATATGGATATGAATCACCAACATCCTTTAATCGAGCATTTCAAAGTGTTCATGGTGTCGCTCCGACTGTTGCACGTACAAAGGGAACATTATTAACCGCTTATTCACCTATTAGTTTTTCAATTTCAGTTGTAGGAGGTGAGAACATGAATTATAGAATTGAAATAAAAGAAACAATTAGAATTGTTGGGGTTTGAAATACCCAGTTGCTTCCCGAAAAGCCATGTGGGAAATCATGCAAAAAATCCGGGATGATTTTAAAACAACGATTTTTCTGAGAAGAAAAAAGCGGAAGAATGTGCAGATGTACTTGCTAAAGAACATATACTTACATCCATAAACGTCCGTGAATGCTCAATTTTTGCGGATGCTGGAGATAATCGAAAAACTTTTGAAAATGTTAAAAAGCGACTTTTGGAAAAGAGTGTTTATTTTGAGGCGATAGAACTAGTACAGCCCAGCCTTGAAGAGGTATTCTTGAAGTTAACTGGGTATGGGGAAGAGGTAAATAAATGGAGATAATAAATATTTTATGGCGCAATAAAAAGTGGCGCTTTCAGAACCCTATTTCAATACTACTTACAATTATATTTCCCATGGACAGTATATCGGGTGGCTTGAAGGTTGCAGTAATGATTAACCCTTTCACTCATATTATAAACAGCCTGCGAAGTTTGCTTTTAGTGACATCCATTGATTGGCAAAACTTATTGCTTGTGACAGTGGTATTTATCTGTCTTTGCTCAATCAGTTTTGTATTGGCATTCTGGAGACTGAGAAAAGAAACTGTTAATTAAAGCGATTTATAAGAGTTAATTCTTCGTTGCACAATATATGCATGGAGGTGATTTTATGATCGCTATAGGGGTACGGCAATGACTAATGTAAAAATAACCTCCTAGAAAATATAATTAAAAAACCTTAATCCGCGTAACATAGTTATATTTCATAAAAGGGGAAAAATACAGTGTAGAGTTATAGAAGGTTTAAAGAATTCTAAAGATAAGGGAATTCAGTTGGGTAGCCTACTAGAAGTTTACCTAAAGAGTTCAATAAGCATTATAGTAAGTGGAAAAATAAAGAAGTAACAGGAGTTGAATCTGCAAAATTATTGAATATAATCAGAGCCACATTATATAGACACATAAAAGAATATGAAATGTAAGAGAGGGTTAACACCTTTTTTTTTATGGAATGAATTAAGAACAGTATATTACATTCATAAATTTTAATAAGGTAGTTTCTTTAAAATTGATTTGTTAAAATTGATTTGTTAAAATTGATAAGAGGATATTATTTTTTTGGTTAAACAAGTACTTAACGACAACTACCAAAGAACAAATAATTAACATTTTACCATATCAAGGGTTTAAAGATTCTTTTTATTACCCCAAAATGACTGTTCATGCTTTTTCTGTTGCATTTTATTGTATTTTTGTATAAGTTAATATTAACAAATGGACATCCATTAAAGATTTAGAAGCTAGTGCCACACCTGTATTTAAATACAAAACAAATATTTTAGAGTGATGTTAAAAATAAGAAAATTTACATTTTTTTAAATTATTAAAAAAACCATCTATTTTAGGTTTTTTATAAAAACTGAATAAGCCCTTGCTAATGTAAGGATTTATATAATAAAACAAAGGGGGATTTAAAAATGAAAAAAATGAAAAAAATGAAAATGAAAGTTCTTACTTTATGCTTATCTTTAGGAATGGTTGCAGGTACTTTACTTACACCAATTTCCACTTATGCAGCTGCTTGGAATGACAATCACTCAGGTTATGCTACATATACTGGTTCTGGATATTCTGGGGGTGCAGTACTTCTAGATCCTATTCCTTCTACAATGGAAATTACTGCATTAAACCCTGCTGACCTTAACTATAATGGAATCGATGCAGCTTTAGCTGGTGCATATTTAGAAGTACAAGGGCCAAATGGGAAAAAAACTACTGTATGTGTTACAGATTTATATCCAGAAGGAGCTAATGGAGCTTTGGATCTTTGCCCAACCTCTTTTGCTAAAATTGGTAATATGTCTGCAGGAAAAATCAATATCAATTGGCATATAGTAAAAGCGCCTGTAACTGGAATGTTTTCTTATCGTATAAAAGAAGGTAGCAGCCCATATTGGGCAGCTATTCAAGTAAGAAATCATAAATATCCTGTTGTGAAAATGGAATTTTCAAAGAATAATACTTGGGTTAATATGAGAAAAATGCCATATAACCATTTCCTTAGTGAGAATATGGGGACAGGCTCTATTAAGATAAGAATAACGGATATCCGTGGAATATCCGTTACAGACACAATATCAGCTTTACCTAAAAGCGGAGATTCTCCCGCTTATATTATTCCTGGACATGTTCAACTACCAGATTAAATTAAAATTTAAATGAAGGTGGGTAAAATTATGAAAAAAATTATAAAAGTTGGAATGTCAATTTTATTATTTACAGCAGTGTTAACAGCATTTGGAGCTAATAATAAAGCAAATGCTGCTGCAATATGGTCATCACCAGAAAAATATGGGGCATGGTCTAATGGTGGATATACATTAAATAATGACGTATGGTCACAAGATACAGTAGGACCTCAAACTATTTGGGCTAACTCATATAGTAATTGGGGAACATGGTCAGCACAGCCCAATACGGGAGGAATAAAATCCTACCCCCATGTTGAAAAAGCAATAAACAAAAAGTTAAGTACTGTAAAGACAGCTACAAGTAGCTTCAATGTTACAGTTCCTACAAGTGGAACTTCTATGGAAACTGCCTATGATATATGGTTATCTGATCCTAATGCTTATGATCCTAGTCATCCTAGTAAGAATAAGCATGAAATTATGTTATGGATGAATCAATATGGAGCAGTAAATCCAATTTCATATAAGTGGGATTCAGCAGGTCCTATTCCAGTGTATAAAAATGTATCTATAGGAGGTCATACATGGAATGTATATATAGGAAACAATGGATCAAATAATACAGGAAATATGGTTTACTCATTTATAAGAACTAATGGAAATATTAGTTCAGGGTCTCTAGATATTAAGGCAATAGCTAACTGGATTAAGAATACACCAAAATGGTATGGAGATATTGTATTCGATAATATACAATTTGGATATGAGATTACATCAAGTTATAATGGTGGTAAAGGTTATAATTTTAACACAAATACTTTTTCTGTAATATTTAATTAGAGAAATGAAAGAAAAACTACAACTGTGTTATACTTATACAGTTGTAGCTTTTTTTATAAGTATTCAAGGTGACTAAAAAACTTAATCATAAACTAATGTATCTAAGTATTTTCAATGGATAAACGATATAATTTACAGGTTTTTACTCCTGTTATGTTTTTTAACTTTTCAAAAAATGATGATAAATTAATTATTATGGGAATAGGAAAAACACTTCAAAACCAACAAAAATATAGAAAATTATATAGGGAATAAAGTAAATTCATGAAATTATCACAAAACTAATAACAAATTTTTTATTTTTAACTGGTTATTATCTTATAAATTAATTCACACAAAAAAACTAAAGATTTAATTTTTAATCTCGATGACAAAAATAACGAAATAAGGGTTTCAGATGAAATCCATAAGATAAATTGTATTAATTTGAGATATTGTGAACTAGCTGTATTTAACTTAGAAGTGGATGAGTGAGTACATAAGAAATATTTCGTACACCTAAGTTTACACGATTAACTAGTACACTTTTATTTGTTATAAAAATAGAAATATGAGTGCTTATAAATTAAAAAGATTTAAATTAAATATCGAAGGAGTTTTATATGATTAAGAAATTACCAAATGGTGACTTGGATTTAAATGTCCTAGAAATCAAAGATGTTATTGATATTAAGTTACTGCAAACATTTCAAGACAATTTTGCTACTGCACTTACTATGTCGAGTGTTACTGTAGACAAAGATGGCATTGCTGTAACTAAACCAAGTTCTTATACAAGGGCCTGTTTAAGCTTTACACAGTCAACTAAAATAGGCCATAATCATTGTGCATTATCACACAAAGAATGTGGAGAAGAGGCTACAAAAACAGGTAAACCATATATTCATACTTGTCATGCTGGATTATTAGATTTTGCTGCGCCCATATTGGTAGGTGATTATCATATTGGAAGCATTTTAGGAGGACAAGTTTTTACTTCATCTCCATCAGAAGCAGAATTTAGGAAAACAGCGAAAGAAATTGGTGTTAATGAAGACGATTATGTAAAGGCAATTAATGAAATTCACATAACTCATGAGAAAAATGTAATAGCTGCTGCTGAGGTGCTCTCAATAGTAACGAATTCACTGTCACAGGCTGGCTATGAAAAACTCAAATTAAGTATAATGTCTCAAACTCTTGCAGATAATTTTAGCCAAATTTCTGCAACTATGGAAGAACTCAGTGCTTCTTCCATAACAGTAACAAATAACCAACATAACTTAAGTGAAGAGATTATTAACGTAAAGAACATATCTATAGAGATAAATTCAATATTGGATTCTATAAAAAGTATAGCAGATCAAACAAAGATGCTTGGATTAAATGCTGCTATAGAAGCTGCTAGGGCAGGAGAGGCTGGTAGAGGCTTCGGTGTAGTTGCAACTGAGATAAGGTCTTTATCACAAAATTCAAAGGAAACCGCTGTAAAAATATTAAATCTTACAAATAAAATACAAGAGTCTGTTGATAAGACTATTGAAACTTCTCATGCTACACTTGAGACTACAGAGCAACAATCAGCTGCAATTCAAGAGGTTACTTCTACTCTTATGGAAGTTACAACTTTAGCTGATGAATTAAATGCAATGGCAAATGATAATTAGCATTTAACATAATAAAGTGTTTATTGATTGTTTTTATTAAAACATAGTAAATATAGGCATAAAAAACATAGGTGCGAGTATATAGCACCTATATTTTATGCCTTCAATAGCCTCAAAGTGAATGTAACTCAATTGTGTTACATTCAAAACATCGATATACAATTGCTATTCTGAATGTTTACAACGATATATAATAAAATTAGTCTTAGTCCAACAAAAAAATTAGCCTAGGATCATCTTTGGCAAAATCAGCAGTAATTAAAAAATTACTGCTTTTTCCTTATAAGTTCAAACATTCTTCTAGCTCTCCAGAACGAATATACACTAGATATTTTAACTGCACATACTAAATGAAAATAACAAATTTTATATAACTTAATTCCAAAAAACTACAATTTTATTTGTTGCTTCATCTACATATGTCATATACCTTATAGAACTTTCAAACTGACTTCTAGACATATTTATAAATTTAGAAGTATCCCATGGATTTATTACTACTACAGTGTCTTTAGTTACACTCTTTATTGAATATGAGTGACCTCCATCCCCTATAATCCCTTTACTTGGATCAGCTATACTAAAATCACAGGCAGCTGTAATACCATCTCCAGAGTTACATTTTAAAGTCATAGTATTCATCATATTCGTTTTAGCAGTATCTCCACTAACTACATTTTGGCCGAATCCTGTCATTTTCGCAAATACATCACAAGCAAAACAACCATTATAAACATTCATGGCTTTTTGCATCCCAGCTTCTATAACTCTAGCATCAAGGTCTCCGCTTATGTATGCATTGGCTACATCTGTTTCCGATACTGTCTGTTTTCCGGAACCGAAATTGAGTGTATAACTACCATTACTGTCAACTGAGATCACTTTACTTAAAAATTTTTTACCAAATTTACTATTAGCTAATGCCTGTATTCCAGAAACAGCACCGCAATCATTAGCAGCTCCCTGGTGGAATATGCTTAGTCTCCCATCAAGTTGCGTTGTTGGATCACCTATTGTTCCTGCAAAAGCAGAAACTGGTGTAAATAGAGTACCTGCAACCAGTCCTAAAGATAGACATGAAGTAATGACTTTCATTTTAAATTTTTTCATTTTTAAATCCCCCTTTGTTTTATATAAATCCTTAATGGTTGTACCTTTGTTAATATTAACTTATCTAAAAATACAATAAAATACAATAGAAAAAGCAGGAACAGTCATTTTTTGATCATAAAAAAAATTATAAAACCCTTAATATGGTAAAATGTTAATTATTTGTTCTTTGGAGGTTGTCGTTTATTACTTGTTTAACCAAAAAAATAATATCCTCTTATCAATTTTAATAAATCAATTTTAAAGAAACTACTTTGTTAAAATTTATGAATGTAACATAACGTTCTTAATTCATTCCATAAAAAAAGAAGGCGTTAACCCTCTCTTACATTTCATATTCTTTTATGTGTCTATATAATGTGGATTTGCTTATCTTCAATAGCTTTGCAAATTCAACGCCTGTTACTTCTTTACCTTTCCACTTATTATAATACTTCTTAAAATCTTCAGGTAACTTTCTATTAGGGCTACCCAATTTAATACCTTTACTCTTCACATTCTTTAATCCTTCTATAACTCTACCCTATATTTTCTCCCTTTCTTTATCGGCTATATAAGACAAGAAATTAATAAGCATATTGTTTATCGTATAATCTAACTTGATGTCTCCTATGTTTACTAAGGGGTTATCAAGTATTATTACTTTTATACTTCTCTCAAAGAAATATTGTAGTTCCTTTGGGGTATCCATGAAGTTACGTCCTAACCTAACAACTCCCCACAAATTACTATTATTGTTTTATTACTAAGTGTATCATGAAACCTATTAAGCGTCATGATATACTTTTGAAACCAGTTGGATGGGTTTATAGATACTATTATCCGTCTTTTTCAACGTCTCATTTAACTATACTTTAATGAACAACATTAAAAAAATATCTGGTAATAGCTCATTAATTATTTTATAAGCCATTACCAGATATTTTTTATTAGTGATTAAACAAGTATTTAAATTCAAAATCCATTTTTTTACACGCTTATAGCCGTTTTCTGTTCAATTAATACATGTTTGCTGGTATTAATAAGAATAGTTGAGAGCTTAGAGTATATTTTTCGCTAAAAAATGCCTGAACCCCAATGAGATTAGCGTTTATACGTAGATATTAATGCTCTTTCCAATGACTAAATATTGTATTTTACATATTTTTTTCAAAACTAAGAAAAAATTACAAAAAAAGTGTTTGAATTTTCTTAATATTAAGGTATAATCAATAAGTACATAAAAATGTTAACGTTAACAAAAAATATATTTACGAAAAGGAGTTTTTATTAATGAAAAAAAAATTATGTCTACTAGTTTCTGCAGTGTTTTCTCTTTCCTTATTTTCACTGCCACAATTAACAAGCAATGTATATGCAGCCTCAGCACCTATACAGGTAAGAAGTACCGGTACTGCTAATGATTCAGCAGTTATCCAGGCAGCTATAAATAAAGCTGTACCTGGTGATACAATTTTGCTTACTAGCCCATCCTACAAACTAACAGCACCTATTGTATTAAATAAAGATGGAGCTATAGGAAACACTATAAAACTAAAATCATCAGGTACGGCAAAAGTTAAACTTGATTTTACTGGTGAACAAGATGGAGATAGTTCTTATGGAATTAACATCACAAATTCATACTGGGAACTAAACAATATAGAGGTATATAGTGCTGGTGATAATGGTATATTAATGAAAGGTGCTGCATCTAATAACAATACAATTACAAACTGTACAACAGATAACAATAATGATGCAGGATTACAAATTACAGCTGGTGCTCACGACAATTTAGTCCAAGGTTGTTTTTCTTTTGATAACTATGATATAGGCACAAAGGGTTCAAATGCAGATGGGTTTGCCTGTAAACTTGCTGCTGGAGCAGGAAACAAATTTATAAGTTGTACCTCTTATAACAATTCAGACGATGGTTGGGATTTACTTGGAACTGATGAAGCAGTTACAATAACTAATTGTACTGCTACTAAAAATGGATACTATCATGGTGATCCACAAAATTCGCTCAATAACTCAGGTATGAATGGTGATGGCATTAAACTTGGTGGTAATCAACAACCTCCAAAAGGTACACACAGATCATTAGGTAATCATGTAGTAACTGGATGTAAATCATATGACAATAAAGCAGCTGGATTTTCTCAAAATAATAGTGGCGCATCTTTATCTCTTACTGGTTGTGATGCTAATAGAAATGGTGCAAATAACATACTTAATGCTAATCAAAAAACTACTAAAGGCAACTTTAATTTCCCTTACAATCCTGGTAATGGACATGTATTTACTTTTACAAATTGTACAACGACAGGAAATTGTAACATATATTCTGGTGCAAAAGTTACAGGAGGCACTTTAACAGCAACAGCTCCTAATACTCCATTGCCTGGTATTAATAACTAGTTTATAAAAATATGCTTATATCTTAATATAATAAAAAATCACTATTTATATTGAAATTGTAAATAGTGATTTTTTTTATTTGCATTTTAATGGGGGACTCAAACCAGTTCTGCATACCCATTTAGAGGGGAAGTCCTCAAATTAAGACGAAAAACACGAAAAATGAAAATAACCTTATTTACAGTATATGGATTTAAATATATAATTAGTTTAACCTATTAGGGGTAGTGATCGCAAAGCGTAAATTAACAACGTTAAGCCAGTTATTCACAATTCAACACTATTATTTAAATATTCTGACTTATAATTAATAGACAATAGTTCTAAGTTTAAAAAACATATAACATCATTGTAAAGCATTGATATATCTAGGGTTTAATCACTAAATGATAAAGTTCTTATTTTTTACTCAAAACAAGTTAGTTAAAATGAAGTTATAGTAGGCATACGGAAACAATTCGTGTAAAAAACCATAGCAGAAGTAAAAAGCTGTAAATTATATCGTTTATCCATTGAAAAGACTTAGATACATCAGTTTATGATTAAGTTTTTTTGTCACCTTGAATACTTATATAGATAGTTTTAAGTAGGATAAACCTGTAAATCTTATTTATTAAGTTTCTTTTTGATACAAACTGTCTATATAGATAGCTTAAATGTAAATATTTTACTCATACCATGGTTTTTTACAAGAATCGGTGCCATACCCCTATGAAGATGTTTTAAGGTTCCTACTGGTGTGATTCAGAATTATGATGGCGAGACCATTAAATGGAAAACTACCATACTGGTGTGTATTGCAAAATAAATTAATTTGATACAAGTACAATAAATACTTCAAATTGGGCATATGAAACTGGCAGTGGTGGATGGGGAAATAATGAATTAGAATATTATACAAACCGATCTGATAATGCTAGAATTGAAAACTCGAATCTTATTATTGAAGCAAAAAAAGAATCATATGGTGGAATGGGCTACACATCAGCTCGTTTGAAAACTCAAGGATTAAAGGATTTTACTTATGGAAAAGTTGAAGCAAAAATAAAGCTTACAAAGGGACAAGGCATATGGCCAGCTTTTTGGATGTTAGGCTCAAATATTCCTCAAGTAAATTGGCCTGCATGTGGTGAAATTGATATTATGGAACATATAAATAATGAAGCTTTTGTTCATAGTACAATTCACTGGGATTATAATGGACATGCAACTTATGGAAATCCATCAAATAACATCAACGTAACTCAATACCATGTTTATGGAATTGAATGGGATACCAACTCAATTAAATGGTCCATAGATGGAACTCAGTATATGGAAGCAAATATAACTAATAATATTAATGGTACAGATGAATTCCATAAACCATTTTTTATTCTTCTTAATCTAGCAGTAGGTGGACAATGGCCCGGAAACCCAGATGGATCAACTCCATTCCCTGCTAGAATGTATGTTGACTATGTACATGTTTATCAACAAGGATCTGTATCTTCAAAAGTTACAACTCCAGCACTTAGTGTACAAGGAGGTCAATATACCACTGCACAAACTGTAAAATTAAGTTGTTCAACCTCTGGAGCTACCATAAGGTATACCTTGGATGGATCAACACCAAATATAAATTCATCAGTGTATAGTGCTCCAATTACAATATCCAGTACAACAACTTTAAAAACATATGCAAGCAAAAGTGGATTTATAGATTCAGAGGTTGTAACTGCACAATATACTATTAATGCACCTCCAGCTCAAGATTATACTTACGGTATGTATAAAAAAGATTTAGCTACCGGTATAATTTGGTTAAAATCTAATGTAAACTCAGCATGGGCAGATGTACACTATACTATTAATGGTGGAGGTCTACTTAATTATAGAATGACTTATAATAGCAGTACAACTGGATGCTGTTACTGCATCATACTAACATACCTTTTCGGGTGGATAGGCAAAAACACCCAGATTAAAAAGGGACTATTTAGTGACAAATTGACCATATCCGAACAAGACTGTCAAACATAGTGCTATATCATAGAATGTCAAAGTACCGAACCACACGGGCCGAATTTATCAGTAGCTGATAGTGCTTCACACAGAGTTTTGAAAAAATGTGGAATGAAAAAATATAAGGAAACAGACGATGAAATTTGGTGGCGCATGAAAGTTGCTGAATAATATAATCTTTAGTCAACATACTACGTATTCTTCATATATTATCCACCAACCCAAGAGGCAGCAACGCCTTTTTCTTAGATTGATGATAAACATTGATATTAATTAGTTTTAGGCTGTTTTTTATTCTTGTTGGTGTGATTCAGCTAAATGTTGGCGGGACCCAATATAGCAACGTTCATAATTTGTCTTATTTTTTTAACTAATGTTTCAATGCTAAAAGGTTTTAGGACATAATAATCGGCTCTTAGTGCTAGGGCTTTTTGAGTTGTTGTTTTTTTTGCAACTGCTGATAAAACTAGTATATGGGGCTTTATATCAAAATTCATTGTAGTTAACCTTTCTAGAACCTCCAACCCATCCATAATAGGCATATTCATATCAAGTATTACTACATCAGGCTTTTTTTCTTGAATCAACGCTAATGCTTCTATTCCATTCGCTGCGATACCCGTAACAACAATATCCTTTTGCATTGATATATAATCATTAAGAATATTACTAAAGTCTTTGTTGTCATCAGCAATGATTATGTTTATTTTCGACCCTTCCATATTTGCAATCTCCTTTACTTTTAATAATATATAATACTATTTATAAATTCCAAATGTTTTTTGTGGTTATGACTTTGTATAATAAATATTATAAATTAATTGTCACTTGAGCAATTCTTATCTTTATTGTTGTTTATGCAACCCATCATCATCATTACAGCTATAAAAATAGCTAGAACTGCTGTAGTAAAAAATTTATTTGGTATAATATAACTCATTCCACTCAATAAAGAAGTTATAACAACAGATAAGTATTTTAGCTTATTTCTTCTCTCTTTACTTTTTATTCTTTTATTAATATTATCAACAGGAGAAAAGATATATACAAGCAAAATAGAAATAATTAATACTACTATCGAAGTGAGAAGATTTATTGTTATATATTTACCGATAATAATCATTACACAAAAAGTTACAAAACTAATAAAAAAACATCCCCAATATGTTTTTGCATGAAAACCACCTGAAAATAATCTTATTGGACAAAAAAACACAAAAATAACTATGTAGTATTGTTGAAGTGAAAACAAATAGAATATTATATAATATGGAATTATCTTAGTAATTTCATCAAATAAACAGACGAATCCATAGTTCATTTTTTTTAGTTCTAGTTCCGTAAATTGAGAATTTGTTTCAGCAATCTTTTTCACTAAATAACTTACTAATTTATTCATTCATTTAACCTTCCTCTACATTAAAAATTTAGTTTTTAATGAAGTCCTTTCTATAGATATAATTTCATTATTATGCTCGACTAGTTGTTTAGTAATATATAATCCATACCCATGATCACCTTTTCCCTTAGTTTTTGTAGAATATCCCTTTTCAAAAATTTTGTTTATTATTTCTTTAGGAATATCACTTCCATTATTTGATATTTGAATGCAAAACTTGTTATCAAATTAGTTTTTTCAACATTAGGTCCACCCCCTTTTTTTAATTAGTACATCAAGAATTTTTTTGTATAAAAAACTATTACTTGATATAGTTATATATTCTACATAACTTTACATATTACTTTATAATAACTATATATTTACAATATAAATAAATAATTCCACATTTTGTTAGCATATTTAGAAATTAATCGCGTAATATTTGAATGTATAAAAACTATTAATACGAACTAATAAGTATTTCAAATAAATGAGTGAGATTCACATGTTATTTATGTAAATATTGGGGCAATTAGATTCACTGCTAATAATCAGGGAAACAATTAAATATGATGATTAGTTTATAACTGAATGTAATTCTTTTGATTGCAAAAAAACTTAGTGGCAATGCAACAATTTGCACGAAAAACAGCCATAAGACAGTTGTTGCCATTCTAACTGCCTAAAATAGCCACTTATAGAAATCATACATAATACTACAAAAACTTTTATTATGTATGATTTTTATAGTACAATGTTTGGTTAACGTTGTTATAGGTTACTTTGGTCCGGCGTTAGTCTGGATATCATTGGGCACGCTCCCGGTTGACTTCGCCGAATAGGTATATGGGAAAGGCAATGAACTTGGATAAGACGCCCCCGTTACAGATGTGCCTGTTGTTAAAACATAGCTATTATTCTTTTCATAATATGAGTAGGCAGTGTGTGTGGAATCATCGAAACCTATCTGAGTGCTCTGATTGGTCTTATAAAAGTAGTTGCTTTCAGAATAGATGACCCCACCACTACCAATCTGGTTTGCATTATATTGTTGCTGTAAATATCCGTCCGAGTTATATCCGTCAGAATCTGGGTTATTGTCAAAGTAATTATTATACAAATGCACAAATCCTCGCATAAGCGGACGTCCTTTCATATTCGGTCCAAACCAGTTATGATGCATGGTTACATGAAACTTGCCAGCACCATAGGTATAGGAGTCAGTGTAGTTTTGACCAATCACCATCGCAAGACGTTCACTTGCAAGAGCCTGGTTTGTACCAATCCACTTCCATATCGGGTCTGGACTCATGTTTAACCAACTAGTGCTAAAGTAAAAGTGGCAGTAGGACACCGTGATGTAATCAGACAATAATGAGAAGCTTATTAGGTCGTCACTTGTATTATAAATGGTGCAGTTTTTGACTAAGACATTAGTGCAGCGACGGAATGAAAGCCCCTCATAATTGGTGCCGGTGCCGTGTGGTTGTGTGTTTGCTCCACTTAATTTTTGAAGATCGCTGATATTTCCGTAAAATGTGATGTTTTTGATTACAATATTTTGAATGTTAGTGCCAGTAGACAGCTGTTCACCGGAAAATTTCAGCTGGATGTTTTGCAACGCGGTTGCGCAACCTCTGGCACCATCAGTGGTTGAGGTGTTCCAGTTTGTGCTCGCAAATGTAAGTGTTGTTAGTGAAGATCCGCCAGAGATACTGCCGGAGACAATGATATGATGTTTGCCGTTATTAAAAGCATTTTGAAGTTGTGCTAGTGAATTAACTGTAACCGCGGTATCCGTAGAACCTGTTGAGGTAGAGTATCCACCCGTGGATGCAGATGCAGCCTCCACCTTTAATATTCTAGAGTGTGGAAATAAAGTAGATACGAAAATAAGACTTAGCATTAAGAAAATTTTGACAGCTACTGATAGATTTTTCAAGCGCATTAGAAATCCTTCTCATAATTTGGGTGGTTTGCCTATCCTGACGAAAAGGTATGTTAGTGTATTTTTATATAGGATGTAACTTGTTATTTTAGATGATGTTAAGAAAGTGTACTTTTTTAACATCATCTAAAATGGTTAATACATTTATTTTTTGTGCTTTTGAACATTCAAATTAAATAATTGGTATTTTCAAACGATTGTTGAGTACACATTAGGCTTAATCGTAATCACATATTTACATGATTATAGCCGATTGCTATTACATTATTACCTATACCACGGAATATATCAATGTTAATTAAAAACATTTGTATAAGCATCTAGGGTTCTATAGTAAGAAGCTTTCGGAACATATAATGTTGAGAAAAGCAGTGGATTATCGATTCTCCAGGATACATTATCAGAAAGTCCCCACCATGTAATGCCTGTGATATTTGCGCCTGCTTTTTTAACCTCACAGATTGCTTTCATAATATTATATGAATATGCTGCCTGTTCCGTTTCCGTAGTTGCACCTGCATCTAGTTCTGTAATCTGAATCTCTAACCCTGCATTCATAAATGCCTGTAAAGCTGAATTGTAATAGTCAACACTTGGAAATGAAGTACTGAGGTGAGATTGGTAACCGATACCATTACAATAACGAGTACCTGAGTTAATATAATTAATCATTTTTATGATATTAGAGGATTCCATGTATTCATTATAGTCATTGTAGAATAGACTTACTTTGTTTGTCAAACCAAAATGACTTGTTGTTTCGTAAGCATAACGGAATGCATTTTTTACAAATTGAGGAGAAGTTGTAACATTTCCATAAATCTTAACCCATCCTGATGTGGATGGAGAATGTAAGTACTCATTTACAACATCCCATGCATAAACAACACTGCCATAATTGCTTGAATAAACATGATTCATAATTGTCTTTATATAAAATTCCATACGTGCATCCATAACAGTTGAACTTACGTAGCTTCCGCTGGAGCTGTATCTTGTATTAAATAACCAAGATGTAGTCTGCGATTGCCATATTAAAGTATGTCCACGGACACCCAAACCGTTCTTGTAGCAAATTTGTAATGCCTTGTCAACAGCAGTAAAATCAATCTTTGGTACTGTAGTCTCTGTATAATTACTTGGAATATAGTATCCTAATGCTTTTGCTTGTGAAACCGTAAGCAAAGTCGGAGATAAACAAGCAATGCATCCGGCTTTATTTCGTTTTCAAGGGTAATGCTGTTGTATCTTTGTTTAATCACACTTAAAGTAGCCGGATCCTGTAACTGGGCTAATGTTACACAGGAACTCATTAGCTCCTGTGATTACTCATTTTCAGTATCATTATTTTTCGTTGATCCCCCCACTTTTTTTGCATAAAAAACTTGACAAGTCTGTAGTATTTTGCGGTCCTCCTCCTAAAGACATGTTTTACGAGGAGGATTATTTTATGCTTAAAAATTGGAGTTCTCATGCTGATTATCAGCAATTTATTATTTCAAATCTCTCATGTTTCTACAAATCTTTTTCTAAAAAAATTATAGAACTTGAACCTTCTATATCTAAGTTGTATTGCTTAGACTTAGATATTCTTAGAGAGATATTAAAACCTTATTATTCTAATATCGGTAGACCTGCAACTCTTCAACCTGAAATATTCCGTTCATTTTCTTTAATGCTTTTTCAAAAGGAAACAAGCATTACCAACTGGGTTAAAAAACTTCATGCTAGTGAGTTGCTTGCAACCTGTATAGGCTGCACTATAAATAATGTCCCATCACTTGGTGCCCATTATGATTTTATCTCTAGATTATGGCTCTCAAATCTGTCTACCGACAGATCAAATCTAAGAAAAATATATTCATATAAGAGGAAACCATCTAAAATTAAGGCACCCGGGAAAAATAAAAAGCTTCCTAACAAAAAAACTGGTGTTGTTAAGAGAGTTTCAGATTTTTTTGAAGCAGGTCGCTCATTTTCTCTAAGAGCCGAAAGGCTGCTTCAAAAAATATTTTCATTAGTTGCTGTAGTAACCTCTTTTAATCTTAATTTAATAGAAAAAGATAACCTTACAGTTGGCGGTGATGGTACTTGTGTTCACTGTAAGTCTTCTTACTATGGTTCTAAAGTTTGTGACTGCCGTCAAAATGGAATTTGCGGTTGTTTACTCTTGTGACTCGCGGCTCAAAACAATTGAAAATTGTTTATAAAACTAGAACCTGCTCAGAACGTATAAATAATCATATTCTTAATGATTATAGAATTCATTCTTTACGAATACATGGTAAAAAACGTTATTCATTTATGACTATGATTGCCGCAATTAATATTCATCTAGATGCAAGACTTAAGGTTTCAGGTTTTAGTATTTTAAATTTATTAGAGTAGCTGTTTGACAATTAAATATTTTTTTCTAAAAGTTCCTGCATCGTGTAGGCTTGTTTGCTATGCCTATTTTTAGTCCTAATTGCTCTCTGAATATAAAATTTATAGCGCTATAATGATTCTATACAAAATCAAGTTTTACATATTAGTTTCCGTGACTACTCTATTAATATTTATATATTTAACAAAAGGTTTATTCTTTGAAATAGGTTGTCATAAGCTGCATGTGCTCATCAAACCACAACAAGTTTGTAACCCCCTTTCTTTGCTCCTCACTCGTCAACAAATTTGTCTTATTCCATAAATATTTTCATTTTGTTAAAATCCAATTATAGATTGTGGCTTTGCCTATTATTGTTGTTATCACTAATTTATAAACGTTTACAATTATATAATGTTATTAAACAATAGATCACGTAGTGCTGATCTTGTTAATATACCTTTTGATTGCTCATAAATTATTCTTTTTTGTTCAGGATCTGTTTCAAGTTTTTTTCTCCAGCTAGTTTTAGTTCGTGCCATTTTTACTGAATTTCTAATATTAGCGTAGGTTCCCTTATTAATTTTATAATTTATTAATATCTGAACCACCTCACTAATATTTTTTTATAATTTTTCATAAATAGTCTCCTTTTGATTATATGGTTTATATTATCTTATAAAAAAACGCAATAAAATACAACAGAAAAAGCATGAAAAGCACTTTTAGAAACATGAACAGTACTTTTGGAAACATAGAATGTAAATTTAAACTATATTTACCTAATGTAACAATAAATTTAGTTGCATTTTTATTGTTTCTGCATAATATAAATTACAATTAACTATGTGTAAATTTATGTACAATGAAGATAAATGCTCAAGTACAAAGTGCAACATTACCAATAGAAGAATATAATCATTTCATTTAACATAAAATAATACCTATTAGGAAAGTTTGGCTGTAACATATAGAACATAACAGTTACCAACGCTATTAATTTATGAAATACAATTCTTGTACAGTCGACATACAGATAAGAACAAACATATGCGTCTGGAATCAATATCCAATATGTAATTTTTAAAGCATTTCATTTGAAAATTACAATAAATAAGGTTTTGGAGTATGCAAATAGATCAAAAGATAAGAGAGGTGTATAAAATCTCTCTTATCTAACATGGTTACTTTCTGCCAACAAACAATTTCATTAGCATATCACTAACTAATATTGCTGTATTTGCAAGTTGTCCCTTGTAAATACAAATGCTTGCGATAATACCTATGAATACGGTAGAAAGCAGTATATTTAAAAAAGGAAGAAAGTGTCTATTATCAATAAAATCAATAATAAACTTGTGGTTTTCTTTTGCTTCTAATAAGATTAATTCTTTTGTTTTTGTTTTTGTTTTCGGCTTTGAGTTTGATTTTCTTGTTGACATAATATACACTCCTTCTCTTAAATATTTTTTGACGATGCATTGGTCATATGTATCGTCAATTAAATTTTCAAAAGAACTAAGGTAGCAAAGCATGACCAATGCTATCGCTACCTTAGCAAGGTACGCTTTTGTCAACAAGAAATCAATTGAAACAATTTGTTTATATTACATCTGCAAATTATGGTCTCAAAAAACCCTCCATATTATCATTAACATTTCCTCTTCAAGAGTACTTTAAATTATTGTAATGATATGGATTACTATACATATTAATTATACATCTATGTTAAAATATTACAATAATTTTAAATATAAAGTTCCTTGTTTTAGTATATGTTTTAATATCTTCTATATTTCCACATTTACATATTTATTTGACTATACTCTACCCATTCTGTAATTAATTTTATATACCTTATCTATACTTTAAATTTTATATAAAATCCACTTGCAAGTTGGGCACTTTTTCCTATCTCCCTAAAAAGGTATATTCGCATGTTACTATGATGAAGTACGGGCATCACTGTAGTAACTTAAAAGTAATATATTACATAACAATGTCAAAATACAAAATAGCTGTTAAATAAGTAAAATAGCCTATAAAGTAGACTGTTTTAATAGGTCTACCCTATAGACTATTGTTTTTTTAGAAAAATGCTGGCGACGCCTCTATAAAGCATATATACTTCTACACATTTGTTTTTATGTCGTCATATATTAATATACTTGGGAATCAATTCTTAACTATTTTTTTGCCGAAAGTGATTTACACAAAATAAAAATTCAATTTATATTTTCAATAAAATATTTGTAATATTTAGAAACCTATGCAACCACTCAATGTAGCTCCTGTAATATTATTTGTACCATTTATAGATGTACAATTTTTCATTATAGCTTTACCAAATGTAACTGAATATCCTAAAGCTGATGGTGCACCTGTAAGTGGAAAATTAAAATTATTTTTACCATTCTTTTGACCAATACAACCAGTCATTGTAACAACACCGTTTTGATTATTTCTATCAAATCCACTGCCTGTGTTTCCTGTTGCTGTGCAATCAATAAGCACATGGTTTAGTGGGTCTAAATGTGCTGCTTTACCTGGAGTTTTGTTGTCTACGCCTCCAACCTTAAATCCGTTACCGTCACCCTTTATTCCACCGCAGTTACCATTGTTTATAGCTTTACATCTTGTAAATGTTACAGCCCCATGAGCAGCATATAAATCATATCCATCATCTGAATTTCCTTCAGCGGTACAATCTGTTAATGTATTACCAACACCTGAATGTAATTTAATTGCAAATCCATCAGCATTTACTCCTTTTGCATCTGCATTACTATAGGAGTAAACTTTGGTTAAAGTATTATTAGCTGCTCCATTTGATAATTGTACACCGGCGTCATGGTTACCATGAACCTTTAAGTTTATTAGATTATTACCTGATCCTTCCATATATATTCCATTATCTGCAGCACCATAAAGTTCCAAATCTTTAATTGTGGATCCCTTGGTATTAATTGTTAATCCTCTGCCAGTACTAGAAGAAAAATTTATGACTCCCTTTCCCGCTGTTCCTGATATTGTTACTCCTGCTGGTACAACTACTGACCCTGAAGTTACTGTTCCTAAAATTGCTATCGTATCTCCAGGTTTAGCTAAGGCTAAAGCACTTGATAATGTAGATCCTCCAGCTTTAACGTTGATAATACTAGCAGCAGAGGCTGATGTACTTTGTAATAAACATCCTCCCATAACTATTGCTCCTAGTGCTGCTACCATACATAAATTTTTAAGTCTTTGCATTAAATAACCCCCTGTATATTTTTTTTGTTAACGAAAACATCTTTTAATAT
Organism: Clostridium estertheticum; assembly: GCF_026650985.1. Taxonomy (GTDB): domain Bacteria; phylum Bacillota; class Clostridia; order Clostridiales; family Clostridiaceae; genus Clostridium_AD; species Clostridium_AD estertheticum_C. The sequence goes on along the minus strand of NZ_CP086239.1, from coordinate 1,940,712 downwards.
ATTGCCATGTGACTATTTTTTACATTAACCGTTGCCTTACTACATTTTAATTCTTTTCATTTTTAAATCCCCCTTTGTTTTATTTATATAAATCCTTGCATTAGCAAGTGTTTATTCAGTTTTTATAAAAAAAGCCATAACACCCTTAATATTTACTATTATATAATGGTATTGAAACAAAAATAAATGGGATTCTTAATAATTAAAAAATGTAAAGTTTCTTGTTTTTATCCTCACTCTAAAATATTTGTTTTGTATTTAAATACGAGTGTGGCACTATCTTCTAAATCCTTAATGGTTGGTGTCCATTTGTTAACATTAACTTATACAAAAATACAATAAAATACAATAAAATACAATAAAAAAATCATAAACAGTCATTTTTTGGTCATAAAAAGATGCTTTAAACCCTTGGTATGGTAAAATGTTAATTATTTGTTCTTTGGCGGTTGTCGTTGAGTACTTGTTTAACCAAAAAAATAATATTCTCTTATCAATTTTAACAAATCAATTTTAAAGAAACTACTTTGTTAAAATTTATGAATGTAACATAACGTTCTTAATTCATTCCATAAAAAAAGAAGGTGTTAACCTTCTCAGGTTGTTTACAAACCCAGTATAATTTTTTATTGTACTGGGTTTTTATATGCAATTATGCGATAGCATTTTGATTTATAGATAAATTAGTAACATGCAACAGGTTTTTAGTTATAAAATAAAAAAACATGGAAGATAGTAGGCTAGCTATCTTTTTCATATTTTGCACTGCTGCTGTAAGCAGACACTGCTCTTGCACATTTTCTAATCCGCGCATATGGCAATAGCGAAGCCCATGCAGTTGTTTAGAATCTGCGAAGCTTCGCTCTATAGTTTCTTTCCTTCTTCTATATATATTTCTACCCTTATCCGTTTTGGTAAACTTTACAACATCTTCTTTATACATTTCCCAAACATGTCTTCTAACAGTTTTAACCTTACTTTTATCAGAAAAACATTGAGTTCTATTTGGGCATTCTTTGCAATCTTTTGCATTCCCAACATACTCTTTATATCCATCTCTAGTTGTCGTTTTATAATGCAAAGCCCTTAAGTCAGGGCAAACATATATGTCCTTCTCTTTAACATATTGAAATTTATTTTTAGTGTACATTCCTTTTGTATGTGGAGACCTTCTATATCCCATTACAGATTTTAATTCTCTCTCAAATAGTTCTTTACATATAAGATTTGTAGCATAACCAGCATCGGCACCAACATATTTTGTATTAAAATTAAATTTTTTTATTTGCACATCCAATCTATCGATATAAGGATCAACATCATTTATATTTCCAGGAGTAACATAAACATCAGTAATTATATTGTGTTTACTGTCCACAGTTCTGTGATCTAAATAGGAGAAGCCTTCCGGCTTGCCATCTCTCATCATATATCCGCTGTCGGGGTCAGTTGTGCTAACTTTAATTTCTTTTATTATGGTAACAGGTTCTTTCACTTTCAAAGGTCTTTTACCGTGATTTATTCTATCTTCCTCTACAGCTTTATTAAGATCAGCTACATATTCTTTAGGTGTTTTTTCAACTTCAATTTTCACAAGCTTTCGCTTATTAGCATTTGCTTTTAGGTGTGTAGAATCTGTGTAAAGTATTTTACCAGTTACCATCTTAAGATTTATAGCCTTAAATACGACTTCGTCAAATATTTTTTGGAACACGTCAGTTCCTTTAAATCGTCTACGTCTATTTTGGCTAATTGTTGAATGATCTGGAATAACATCAGTAAGGCTTAGTCCTAAAAACCATCTATAAGCTACATTTACTTCAATTTCCTTTACAAGTTGTCGCTCAGATTTTATTCCAAATAGGTATCCAATAAACAGCATTTTGAAGAGTAAAATAGGATCTACGCCAGGTCTTCCATTATCTAAACAATAATATTTTTGAGTCAATTCTCTTATGAAAGAGAAATCCATGTATTTATCTATATTTCTGAGAATATGGTCTTTAGGAACTAAATCCTCTAAATATACCATTTCTAATTTTTGTTGTGTGAAGTTCTTTTCATTAATCATAACTAAACCCTCCGAATTATAAAGTTTGTATACTATATATATTCGACATTGATGTTGTAAAATCCTTTTTGAATATGAAAAAAAACACTCCAATTTTAAAGAGGCCACTGAAAAACTATATGAAAAATCGTCATCGAATTAAAGATGGCGATTTTTTTATGTAAAAGACTAAAAACAAAAAGGAATTTTAAAAGATATGTCGAATTAGTATAGTAGAATAAAATAAAAGGGGCTAAACTATTATGCTAAAAGGACAATTGGAAATAAAAATAAATACATACCATAGCTTATATTCGTTAATTATTCCGAAAGATAACATTTTAAAGCAAATTAATGACCTTGTTGACTTTTCATTTGTTTATGACGAATTGATTATTAACTATAGTTCATCTATGGGTAGAGGTGCTATTAACCCTATAATGCTATTTAAATATTTGCTTTTGAAAGTAATATATGAATTGTCTGATGAAGATGTTGTTGAAAGAACTCTTTATGATATGTCATTTAAATATTTTCTGAATTTAGCCCCAGAAGAAACAAATTTAATAAACTCAAGTACATTAACTAAATTTAGAAAGCTTCGCCTTAAAGACATGAATTTATTAGATTTATTAATAAACAAGACTGTAGAACTTGCTATAAAAGAGGGAGTTTTAAAAAGCAAAGCAATAATAGTTGATGCTACGCATACCAAGTCACGTTATAACCAAAAATCAGCAGGAGAAGAATTATTGAAACGTGCAAAAAATTTAAGAAAAACATTGTACGGAGTACATCCTGAGATAAAAGAAGATTTGCCGAATAAAGTTACAAATGGAGTACTTGAAGATATTCTTGAGTACTGCAAATTATTAATTGATAGCATAAACAAGAATCCAGAAATTGTAGCAAATCCAACTGTGAAAACTAAATTAAACTACTTAACCGAAGCTTTTAATGATGACATAGAAAACCTAAAACTATCAAAAGATGAGGATGCAAAAGTGGGGCATAAGACTGAGGATAGTTCTTTTTTTGGATATAAATCACACCTTGCTATGAGTGAAGAACGTTTAATTACAGCAGCTGTTATTACAACTGGCGAAAAAAGTGATGGAAAGGAGCTCATAGCCTTAATAGAAAAAAGCCGTGAGGCTGGTATAGATGTTAATGAAGTAATTGGAGATACAGCTTATTCTGAAAAGAAAAATCTAGAATATGCAAAAGAAAATAAAATTGCATTAATTTCAAAACTAAATCCTGTAATTTCACAAGGAATGCGAAAAAAAGAAGATGAATTTGAGTTTAATAAAGATGCTGGTTTATTTGTATGTCCGGCAGGTCATATGGCTATTAAAAAAGCAAAACAGGGAAAGAAGAATGTTGGTAAAAATCAAGTGTTAACTTACTATTTTAATGTAGAAAAGTGTAAAAATTGTGTTCATAAAGATGGGTGTTATAAAGAAGGCGCTAAATCTAAAACTTATTCAGTTTCAATAAAGTCAAATACCCACAAAGATCAAATAGAGTTCGAAAAAAGTGAATATTTTAAAAAACGTGCTAGGGAGCGTTATATGATAGAGGCTAAAAATAGTGAACTTAAGCACCAACATGGCTATGATGTAGCAATATCGTCAGGCTTAATTAGCATGCAAATGCAAGGTGCATTATCAATCTTCACTGTGAATCTAAAGAGAATAATTAAGTTGAAAAGCATGAAATAGGGCTTTTAAAACTTAATTATAAAAGAAAAAGCATGAGATATCCAAAAATATGGATTCCTCATGCTTTTTCTATTCAAATTTGAAAACTCTACTGAAAAAAGAGTGCTTTTTTCAGTGGCCTCATTTTAAATTAGAGTGTTTTACATTTTATGTTTGTCAACAGTCTGAGAAGGTGTTAACCTTCTCTTACATTTCATATTTTTTATGTGTCTATATAATGTGGCTCTGATTATATTCAATAGCTTTGCAAATTCAACTCCTGTTACTTCTTTATTTTTTCACTTACTATAATGCTTATTGAACTCTTTAGGTAAACTTCTAGTAGGTCTACCCAACTTAATTCCATTGTCTTTAGTATTCTTTAATCCTTCTATAACTCTACACTGTATTTTATCCCTCTCTTTGTCCGCTATATACGACAAGAAGTTGATAAGAATATTGTTTATGGTATAGTCTAGTTTGTTGTCTCCTGTGCTTACTAAAGTGGTATCAAGTATTGTTACTTTTATGCCTCTTTCAAAGAAGTATTGTAATTCCTTTGGGGTATCCATGAAATTACGCCCTAATCTACTTTACTGTTTTGGTGTGGCTGGTAAAGATACCCTTATTGAAATTTGCATTAACATATTGTATAATATGAAATATGTGTAAAATTAATGAATTGGAGGGAAAATTAATGAAAATTAAATCGTCCAACGCTCTGCAACGATTAGCCATTAGTCTCATTTTTGTAATCATTATCACTCTGGCAACGAACTTAGTTCCAGGAACCTACGTACATGCAGCCTCTATCGGGGTTACTGATAACGGTTCCACTATTGTAGTAACCTCTGGAGCAGGATTGATCTACACAATTAATAAAACTAACGGGGATATGACATCCTGCAAATTGAATGGAACTGAACTTAATGGTACAAACAAAGCATCACAAATTTCATCAGGTTTAGGTTCTGCCACAGTTACATGGACAACCTTCTCTTCTGGTGCTACAGTACTAATCACTTGTGCTACTAGTACACTTACACAATATTATGCCTCAAAATACGGGAGTAACATTATTTATATGGGAACTTACATAACGGAAGAACCTTCTGTAGGTGAATTACGTTATATTTTTAGAGGTAACATGGATGTTCTAACTAGTGTTCCTAAAAATTCAAATCTTTCAGGTAATTCTGGAACTATCGAAAGCACTGATGTTTATGGTTTCTCTACTGGATATACTGCGTCTAAATACTATGGAAATGATCAAACTAAAGACTTAAATATAAAGGGTGCTACTGGTAGTAATGTTGGCGTATTTATGGCTTATGGTAGCCATGAAACTGGTTCCGGCGGACCATTCCAACGTGACATTCAGTTCCAAAGAGCATACCCAGATAACATGAATACGGAAATCACTAATTACCTGAACTCCACTCACGCTAAGACAGAAGACTTTCGTACAGGTTTATTTGGTCCTTATGCTTTAGTCTTCACCACGGGGTCAACACCAAGTGTACCTGATTTCAGCTGGATGTCTAGCTTAGGGTTAAAGGGTTATGTAGCCAGTTCTAGCCGTGGTCAAGTAGTTTTAAATGGACTTTCCGGAATGGATACAAACTACACTTATACCATTGGGTTTGCTAATACTACAGCACAATATTGGGCTACTACTTCTTCATCCGGTGTAGCTACATGCCCAAATATGAAGGTAGGAACCTATACCATGCAAGTATATAAAGGAGAAATAGCTGTTTATACAGAGAATGTAACAGTAACCGCTGGGAGCACTACAACCCTTAATACTCGTACAATCACTGGAGATCCAAGCACCAACTCAACTATTTGGCGTATTGGAGACTGGGATGGTACACCTTTAGAATTCTTAAGTGGAAAAACTTTTCAATTAAGACATCCTTCTGATGTACGTAATAGTAGCTGGGGTCCAGTAACTTATGCAGTAGGAAGTTCAACAAATAAATTCCCGGCAGCACAGTTCCGTGGAGCTAATAGTCCAACAACAGTAACATTTACTCTTACTTCAACACAGGCATCAGCTGCTCACACTCTTAAACTTGGTATTACTACGGCTTACAACAATGGGCGACCTAGTGTGACTATTAACGGACACGCTTTAACTGACCCGGTTGCTTCAACACAACCTAGAGAACGTACTTTAACGGTTGGTACTTATAGAGGAAACAATGCAAACTTTACCTGGAGTATTCCCTCCTCTGATTTTGTAACTGGATCAAATACAATAACTATCACGCCTATTAGTGGTTCAAGTGATACAAGTACTTACCTTAGTGCTTCCTTCGCTTATGACTGTGTAGAACTGGAAAATTAGAATTCGGTTATCAGCTATGGTAGGCACTATGAAATAATGATTATCAGTCATCAGGATAATCAGGAAAAGCTTATTGGGGTTCTAAGCCCAAACCCAGTATTTTTTGAAATTGGATGTTTTTGACTATCCCACCGAAAAGGTAAGTTAGTGTGTTAATATGAGGCTATAATGACATACTTGGGTACTTAAAAGTAATATGTTACATAATATAATCAAATATTAATATTATGTAACATTCAAATTGATATTCTATATCAAAATACAAAAAATCGTTGGTAACTAAGGAAAGTGAAAGTTACGCAAGTACATTGTGTAACTTTCAAATATTTTAAAAAGCTTAAATAAATACCTTAAACTGTATTCCATTTGCCTAACATACCTTTTGGAGGGGATAGGCAAAACTACCCAAAATACAAATGCCGTGAAAGTCTATTTTCACGACTTTTGTTATTCACCATATTTTTGTTATCCATCTCTATTATATTAAAGGATATTATAATAAGAATATAGAATAGTTACTAGAGTATGACTGGAATAATCATTAGGTGGTGGGAATATGGAGTTCTGTGTTCAGAATAAAATGTTTACCTAAAGGGACTTGTTGAGTATGGCTTTAACTGAATACATAAATAAATATAAAAAATAAATTTATTTACAAACAAAACTCCTTTTTAGATAAATCTAAAAAGGAGTTTTGTTATACGTAAAAAAGCTTCGTGATCATCTGGAACCATACAATATATTAACTGTTATGTTGCATGCTTAATACTAACTAATAGTTTTTATACATTCAAATTTTATATAACTTAATTCCAAAAAACTACAATTTTATTTGTTGCTTCATCTACATATGTCATATACCTTATAGAACTTTCAAACTGACTTCTAGACATATTTATAAATTTAGAAGTATCCCATGGATTTATTACTACTACAGTGTCTTTAGTTACACTCTTTATTGAATATGAGTGACCTCCATCCCCTATAATCCCTTTACTTGGATCAGCTATACTAAAATCACAGGCAGCTGTAATACCATCTCCAGAGTTACATTTTAAAGTCATAGTATTCATCATATTCGTTTTAGCAGTAGATCCACTAACTACATTTTGGCCAAATCCTGTCATTTTCGCAAATACATCACAAGCAAAACAACCATCATAAACATTCATGGCTTTTTGTATCCCAGCTTCTATAACTCTAGCATCAAGGTCTCCGCTTATGTATGCATTGGCTACATCTGTTTCCGATACTGTCTGTTTTCCGGAACCGAAATTGAGGGTATAACTACCATCACTGTTAACTGAAATTACTTTATTTAAGAATTTTTTACCAAATTTACTATTAGCTAATGCCTGTATTCCAGAAACAGCACCGCAATCATTAGCAGCTCCCTGGTGGAATGTGCTTAGTCTCCCATCAAGTTGCGTTGTTGGATCACCCATTGTTCCTGCAAAAGCAGCAACCGGTGTAAATAGAGTACCTGCAACTAGTCCTAAAGATAGACATGAAGTAATGACTTTCATTTTAAATTTTTTCATTTTTAAATCCCCCTTGTAATTTTGATAGTGATATGGAAAACATGATTCCTCTTATGTAGTATGCTCGTCCCAATTTATTGTATTTAAGGAAATCATTCAATAGTAACTATTCAGTTACTTACGACTACATACTCTCATAATACTTAAATTAAGTAAATATCTTTTACTCAAAACATACAAAATCATGCGTCAAAAGGCTATGGAAACGATTCTTGCAAAAAACCATATCTGGAGTAAAAACTTTAAATTATGCCATTTATCCATTGTAGTTAACCTCTCTAGAACTCCCAACCCAAGATTTTTTGTATAACAAACTATTACTTGATAAAGTTATATATTATACATAACTTTCCATATTCCCTTATAATAACTACATATTTACAAGAAAAATAAATAATTCCACATTTTGTTAGCATATTTAGAAATTGATCAGATTTCTACAAATTAAAAAATGCTTTTTTCTTCTATATTTTAGTACAAAAGCTACGTGATAAAATATTATTGTCCATTTAGAACATACCTCCTTGTAAAATGAGTGTGGTTGAAAAACTTACTACCATTATACAAAGAGGTGTTATTTTTTCTAATAATATCTAAAAATTCAGAAAAATCACCCTATAATTCTTCTTTACAGATTATAGCACAAAAATACCTAGCATATATGTAGTTTGTTAACGTTTTAATTCCGATATGTTACATTTATTGTATTTATAGTATTTTTTTAGTTAAATTGGTGATAATATTCTATTTATAAAATATAAAAAAATCTTATTCATTCTAACATGTTTATCATAAAACGAATTACGTTTTTAATATTAATTAAATTTTATAATAAGAGGAGGAAAAGTATGAACAAAGATGTATTAGTATCAGCAAAAACAGAAGCTTTAAATGTAATATCAAATGTTGAGGGTACCAAATGTAAGCAAGCTAACAATGATAGTTTATATTTAGGAGTGTTCGAAGACGTTGAAATCGCTATTTTAAAAGCAATCCATGCACAAAAGTTGTTAACTACTGATTATAAAGAAGAAGATAGAGAACGACTTATAAACAGTATAAGAAAGGCTACATTAGAAAATAAAGAAACGCTTGCAAAAATGATCATAGAAGAAACAAAAATGGGACGATATGAAGATAAAATATTAAAACATGAATTAGCCGCTAAATATACTCCTGGTACAGAAGATTTAACTACTACAGCTTGGTCTGGAGATCAAGGACTTACAGTAGTAAAGATGTCTCCTTACGGTGTCATCGGTGCAATAACCCCCTCTACAAATCCAACTGAAACTGTTATATGCAATAGTATAGGTATGATAGCTGCCGGAAACTCTGTCGTGTTTAATGGACATCCAGGGGCAAAAAAATGCGTTGCTTTTGCCGTGGATATGATAAATAGAGCAATCCTCTCAGCTGGTGGACCAGCAAATTTAGTAACTACTGTGAAAAATCCAACTATGGAATCCTTAGATGTAATTATGAAACACCCCTCTATAAAACTTTTATGTGGGACTGGAGGACCAGGATTAATAAAAACGCTTTTAAATTCAGGTAAAAAAGCTATAGGCGCAGGTTCAGGAAATCCTCCAGTTATAGTAGATGATACTGCAGATATAAAAAAAGCTGCAAAAAGCATAATAGAAGGTTGTTCTTTTGATAACAATTTACCTTGTATCGCAGAAAAAGAAGTGTTTGTTTTTGAAAATGTAGCAAATGATTTAATAAATAATATGCTTCAAAACAATTCTGTACTTATAAACAAAGAGCAAGTATCAATGTTATTAGATTTAATACTAATAAAGAAAGATGAAAAAAGTTATAATCACAACAAAAAACCAGAATATAATATAAATAAAAAATGGGTAGGAAAAGATGCAAAATTATTTTTAGATGAAATAGATGTAGAAGCCCCTACTAACGTTAAATGTATAATATGTGAGGTAGATATAAATCACCCTTTTGTAATGACAGAGCTTATGATGCCAATACTCTCAATTGTAAGAGTTAAAGACATTGATGAAGCTATAGAGTGCGCCAAAATAGCGGAACAAAGCAAAAGACATAGTGCATATATATATTCAAAAAATATCGATAATTTAGATAGATTTGAAAAAGAAATAGATACAACTATTTTTGTAAAGAATGCTAAATCATTTGCTGGAGTAGGTTCTGGTGCAGAAGGATTTACAACTTTCACTATTGCTGGACCTACTGGTGAGGGTATAACTTCTGCAAGAGATTTTACAAGACAAAGGAGATGTGTGCTTGTAAGCTAACTTTTAATAGAGTAAGTGACTGCCTACATTTCCATCAAAAAAATTTATACTGTTAGAAAGGAGCTATTAACATGAATAAAATATTTGAAATAGAAGAATTAAAGTCTATTTTTAAAGATGGAATGACAATTATGATCGGTGGTTTTTTAGATTGTGGAACCCCTGACACAATAATAGATATGTTGGTTGATTTAAATATAAAGGATTTAACCATCATTGCAAATGATACAGGTTTTCCAGATAAAGGTATAGGAAAATTGGTTGTGAATGGTCAAGTAAAGAAAGTGATTGCTTCACATATTGGAACCAATCCTGAGACTGGAAGAAGGATGAATACTGGTGAAATGGAAGTAGAACTTTCTCCACAAGGAACGTTAATTGAAAGAATCCGCGCAGCTGGATCTGGTCTAGGCGGTGTATTAACACCAACTGGACTAGGAACTATTGTAGAAAATGGAAAAAGAATAATTACAATTAGCAATACTAATTATTTGTTAGAACTTCCGTTAAAGGCAGATGTATCACTTGTAAAAGGCAGTATAGTAGATGAGTTTGGGAATACCTACTATAAGGCAACTACAAAAAATTTCAATCCTTATATTGCAATGGCTGCAAAAACGGTAATAATGGAAGCTGAAAGCTTAGTAAAATGTGAACAATTAAGAACAGAAGATATAATGACTCCTGGTGTACTTGTGAATTATATTGTAAAGGAGGCAGTTTAATGATTACAGATAGTAAGTTAGCAAAAGAAATTATTGCTAAAAGAGTTGCAAAAGAATTAAAAGATGGTCAACTTGTAAATCTTGGTATAGGGCTTCCAACTTTGGTGGGAAATTATGTGCCAAAGGGAATGCATATTACTTTTCAATCGGAAAATGGTATTGTCGGCATGGGTCCAAAAGCAAAAGCAGGACAAGAAGATACAAATTTAATTAATGCAGGTGGACAGTGTGTAACTGTACTTCCAGAGGGTTCATTCTTTGATAGTTCTATGTCCTTTGCACTAATTAGAGGCGGACATGTTGATGTTACTGTGCTTGGAGCTTTAGAAGTAGATGAAAAAGGGAATTTAGCTAATTGGATTGTTCCAGGCAAAATGGTACCTGGAATGGGCGGTGCTATGGATTTAGTAATGGGTGCAAATGTAGTAATTATAGCCATGCGACATACTGGAAAAGGAAAACCTAAAATTCTTAAAAAATGTACACTGCCACTCACTGCAAAATCTCAAGTAAATTTAATTGTTACAGAACTTTGTGTAATTGAAGTAACAGCTAATGGACTACTTTTAAAAGAAATTCATAAAGATACAACAATTGATGAAATTAAATCTGTAACAGAAGCAACTTTAATTATTCCAGATAATATAAAAATTATGGATGTATAAAAATTTATCGATAATTAAAAAATAAGAAAAGAGAGTGAATATTTTATGTTAGAAAGTGAAATATCTAAACAAATTACAACCCCACTTACTGCTCCAGCATTCCCAAAAGGACCATATAAGTTCCATAATAGGGAATACTTAAATATACTATACCGTACTGACCTTGTGGCACTTCGGAAAATGGTGCCAGAACCATTAGAATTAGATGAAGATGAGCCACTAGTTAGATTTGAAATGATGGCTATGCCTGATGTTACTGGATTGGGATCCTACACTGAATGTGGGCAGGTTATTCCAGTAAAGTATAATGGGATTAAAGGTGATTATCTACATATGATGTACTTAGACAATCACCCAGCCATTGCTGTTGGAAGAGAGATTAGTGCTTATCCTAAGAAACTGGGTACTCCAAAGCTATTTGTTGACTCAGATACATTAGTTGGTACACTAAACTATGGCTCATTACGAGTTGCCACTGCTACAATGGGTTATAAACATGAACCTCTAGATATTAAGGAAGCTTATAATCAAATTTCTCGCCCTAGCTTTATGCTGAAAATTTTACAAGGCTACGATGGAAAACCAAGAATTTGTGAAATTATATGTACACAGAATAAGGATATTACCATACACGGTGCATGGACTGGTTGTGCACGTCTGCAATTATTCAGTCACGCTTTAGCTCCTTTAGCTGATTTACAAGTCTTAGAAGTTGTATCTGCATCACATATTCTTACAGATTTAACTCTTGCATCACCTCATGTTGTGTACGATTATCTTGCAAAGAATTAGAGCATCAAGTACCATTAGATCTTCTTGCAATGAATTCACAAAATGAACAAGTTCATGTAACTTCTTGCCAAGGATTCTTTGATGACGAAATTTCAAGTAGGTATTATGCAATTACACTTGTGCTACATTCACTTTATTTTTTAATCCCCTTTTTCAGAAAAAGATAGGTTATATAATACGCTACTATTAGCATAATCAATCCAAAGAGATTTGGAATCATTATATTAATATTTTGGAATATGTTTTCATAATGCAATAAGGGTGTTAAATAAATTGCATTGCATATAGATATTATCAATCCAATGGTAGGTATTATAATAACTACTTTTTTTATTATTGCTATTTCTGCAATGATGTAATAAAAAATTATAGTACACATCCAAAAACTTAACACAAGCAACGCGTGAGATAACCTAATTGCATATTTAGTTTTAAAATAAGTAAGAGTCAAAGTCAATATAATAAATAAAACTATTATTGGAGCAATTTTAGTGAATTTCAACATTGTGTCTAATCTTTTCTTTATCTTTAAATTAATTCTGTCAGAATATTTATAAAAAATATTTTTTGATGATATCATTAAAAAAATTACTAATAAACTAAATCCTAAAATTAAGTATGACAAAGTGATCCCCCTTTTTACTACGCAATAATTTACATGATAGTATTTTACTAATTATGATTTAACCATCGAATGAAAAAAGCCGTTATTCCAATAATTATAATTGTAGTGATAATCCTAGTAAAGCAGCTTACTTTTTCTATATTTTAATTGAGTTGAATTTCTAGATTTGAATTAATTACTTTAAATTGGTTACTTATCAATTTTTTATCATTATTTGAATAACCCTTTAAACTCAATCTTATCTTTTTGTTATTCATAAGAGTAATTTCTATTAAATTGTCCAATGTAAGCAGCAATTCAGTAATATTTTTAATTTGTTGTAAATCTATTGTATAATATCTCATCAAAAACCATTTTTTAATAGTTATATGGTTGTTATCTATAATTAAATCTGATAATTTATATCTTTTATTAATAATTATATATAATTGATTTAAAATTAATACAATAAAAGTACCTGCAATAAATAGTCCATACAGTCTTTCGTAGATAGAATTTGCTGTAAAATCCCTGATATGAAACAGGATTGGAAATATACAAACTGTATAAATTAAATTATTAAATGGTTCAGAAGGTTCTCTTTTAAATGTATATTCTTTATTTTCAGACAAACTAATCACTCTTCTCCCTTATTTACTCACTATAAAGTACAATTTCTACTAACACTACATATTTGATCATACCATAATTATCATAAATTAAGTATATTTACTAATAATATTACTATAGAGAATAAATAAAGTACCCCCATATCATTAAATATGTGGGTACTTGAGACATATAAAAGAAAGATACAACAAAAACTAAATCTAAAATTATTCTACATCAACTTTACAAATTGGAATTTGATAAACTCCGAATTGTGCTCCTTTACGTAGTTATTTTTTCTTAACAGGAATCCAAATTTCACTGTAGTAGTTTTCATCTTGATTACCTTGCGGATAATCAGCCGTATTGGTGTACATTTCTATATTATAACCTGCTGAAATTTCATAATCACTGCAATTAGGCAGCCATTCTGAGAAGATTTTTCTGTTCACATCTTGCAGAGTTTTCGGCATTGCGCCTTTGCAAGCAAAAACAGCCCACGTGTGTTTAGGAATAATCTTTGTAACAAAACCATTAGATATTTCTATGGACGGATTATAATTGTCTGCAATCAAATATTCGAACTCATCTGAACCCATGCTATCATCTATGCATACTCCGTACATTCCGCATACAAATTTCCCTTTTCCTGTTTGATGATGCTCTGTCCAAAACTGTGGGATTTCTGTAGTTGCACTATCATATTTAAATACCTTTGATACGCCTATGACAGTAAACGAATCTTTTTTAACAATTTTGTAATCCATAATATAACCGCCTTCCAATGAAAATTTGATTTTCAGCGGAGCAAACGATTTAATCATTGCTCCATCTTTTCGAACAGCAGTAGGTGTGACACCATGGAATCGAGTAAAAGCTTTTGTGAAACTATCTGGTGAGGCATAGCCATATTTCAGTGCAATATCAATGATTTTTTCATCAGCAAAAACAAGCTCACTGCCGGCAAGGGTAAGCCTGCGTTGTCTGATGTACTCTCCCACCGTAAAACCACAAAGCATTGCAAAGCCTTTTTGGAAATAGAACGGAGACATAAGTACTTTTTTTGCAATATTTTTTATTGCGATTTCTTCAGTGATATTCTCCTCAATATAGTTGATAGCTTCACCGATTTCTTCAATCCACCCCATAATCATCCCCCCTGTCTGTACATATATCGTATCTCTTTTCAAGCGGTTGTTCCCGACTTTTTGTGTTATGTTTTGTCTTGTCTGAAAGATTATTCAATAATACCATATTTACTGTAAATATTAACATATTTACAACTATTTTTAAATCCCTGATAGCATCAAATTGGTAGCAAGCATTGAAGTGCTTTGAATTATATGTGATAAAAGCATATTTTCACCTTGGACTTTAGCTTCATCATTTTTGCCTTGACGTTGCAATAGCATTGGGTAAATTGTCATAGGATCTATAGATGATGAGGTTGAAAGTTCTTTTAATGCTTTTTCGCTTTCATCATAGTTTTCTAACATCATTTGAATACTGGCAATAGAAAAGAGAGCCTTAGACATATATTTAGAATCTTTGCTTGTTACAATTTGGTCTAATAATTTAAGAGCACATTCCATTTTGGGTTTAAAGAGTTTCTCGGACTTATCTGCGTACATCATTGAATACATTTGTATAAGTTCAGCAATTGTCAACTTGAGATACACGCTATTAGGGTATTCATTTAAAAGTCCTTTGCACTTTTCGTATCCTGCGTCATAGCCTTCTTGTATATATACTTCTGTCAATTTTTTCTTAATGTTAATCACATCATCTTCTAACAGTTTAGAATTAAAAGATAATAGTTCATCTAATGAAATATTTAATGCACGTGCAAGCGGTGCAAGTAGTTCAATATCTGGAAATGAGTTCCCAGTTTCCCATTTACAAACAGCACCAGCCGAAACCCCTACCATATTTGATATATAAGTTAGTTCAAAAATCTATACAATGGAGGCTAAATCATAATAAGGTTAATAAAAATTGAATGCTATTCAATACAGGAGTACATCAAACGTTAAGGAATATATCAATTAATAAAGTTCGTGTTATATCATAGCAAAACTCATGACATACTCTAATGTTTCTCCCGCTTTAGCATTAACAAGGACTTTATGATAGTATTAGGCACAATGTATTATGAAAATCACCTTTTTATTAAGTAATAGATTATATTGAGTTTTTCTTTTTTCGTATTTTTTTAGCGCTAATATCAAACTATAGTCCCCCAATCTTTAACAGAGTAATGAACAATATCCCTGCCATTGAGATGTAATATTTTATAATTGTGATACAATTTCTATACTCTATTGTAACATATATATCCATATCATATTCCATTACTTGTAAGGATCTCAAAAATCTATAATTAAATGATACCCGACTCCTAAATAAATTACAAAAATGAACAAGAATTGATATGTATTAATTGGTGATATATACTAAATATAAATTTAATATTGACTCTCACATGGTGTTAGGCATTATTATAAAGATGTCATTCGAATGGCAGTAATTTAGAGGAGTTGATTTTATGTTCAAGATTGGAGATTTTTCCAAGTTGACCAGAGTGTCCGTCCGCATGCTCAGGTATTATGATGAAGTTGGACTTTTTAATCCTGCTAAAATTGATGACTTCACAGGATATAGATATTATTCGGCAAAACAGATTTCAGACATTAACCTAGTAATGCCATTGAGAGACATGAGCTTTAACGTAGCTGATATAGCAGTGTTTATGAAAGAAAAATCTGAGGAAAAGCTAGAAGATATTTTAAAAGTCAAAGGTCAAGAAATTGAGAACAATATAAGAGCTGAGGAAATAAGACTTGAAAAAATCAACGCTGCCATTAAGGATATGAAAAAGGAGAGGGTTAATATGAGTTATAATGTTACATTAAAATCACTACCAAGCTATAAGGTTATTTCTTTAAGGAATGTTATACCAACTTATGAAGCAGAAGGAATGCTTTGGATAAGATTGGGTGAATACGTAATTAAAAAAAATATTCACTGCAATAACATAGCTTATTCTACCTATCACGATGCAGGTTATAAAGAAGGTGAAGTTGATGCAGAGGTAGTAGTGGGTGTGGATAATCTAATGAAGGACGAAGACGGATTTACATTCAAGGAAACTGAGGCAGTGGATCAAGCTGCTATCATATTAGTTCCAGGAGATTATTCAAATGTAGCAGAAGCATATAATTTCTTAGCAAATTGGATTGAGGAAAATGGATATATTATGATAGGAAATCCACGTCAAGTTGCTATAAAAGGACCTTGCAATGAAAAAAGGACAGAGGATTACTTGAGCGAAATACAGATACCAGTAAAAAAGTAAAAAAAGCAATTAAAAGCTATGAAATTTAAGATTAATCTCTTAATTTCATAGCTTTTTACATTATAAATGAAAGTTATATTTTTTATAATTCATGAATTCGACTTTTAAGAGAGCCCCATTGTATTATTTAGAATGTTCCAATGGAATTATTTATATATCTAGGGTTTAATCACTAAATGATAAAGCTCTTATTTTTTTGCCCAAAACCAGTTAGTTAAAGTACAATTATAGTATTGATAATACTAACTAAGTGAGAGACATAAGTGCAAATGAAGATTATTTTTTTATCAAAGGTATTTGTAACTCAGTAAGCCATTCATCTTCGTTTTCTTTATTCCAAATACCATCGATATAGTTTTCTCGTGGACTGTCAACAACTCCTATAAGATTGTAAAAATAGTATTTAATGGTATAATAAAATGACAAAACGAAATTTTATTTATATCGCTAAAATTAAAATGGTAAGGAGTGAAACACTAATATGATAATGAAAAAGAAAAAGATGCTGGCTTCGTTGACCATGTGCTTTGCACTCATGGTGGGGATGACAAACACGGCGGGTGCTGCGACGTCCTCCAATACATTGAATTTTATGAAGGCTCTTGGCAGCGGCGACACGGGTATGGGTGCGTTTGAATCGGTGCAGCAGACTTCTGATGGGGGATATATCGCAGCGGGCACTTTTGTAGGAGCCGATGGCGATTTTGCGGGAGTTGTCTATAAAGGGTTAAATGACGCAACCCTTGTTAAGTTTAACAGCGATGGCACAACTAAGTGGATCAAGGCTCTTGGTGGCACGAAAGGAGATCTGTTGAGTAGTGTGAAGCAGACTTCGGACGGCGGATATATCGCTGTGGGTTGTTCCGAGTCAACTGATGGTGATTTCGCTGGAGTTGGTAATAAAGGATCTCTCGACGCGACTCTCATCAAATTTAACAAAAACGGTACCACCGAATGGATTAAGGACATTGGAGGCAAAAACATTGATAGATTTTATTCTGTACAGCAAACTTTAGATGGCGGATATATCGCTGCGGGTTATTCCGAGTCCAGCAACGGTGATTTTACTGGAGTTGGCAATAAAGGTTCAGCTGATGCGATTCTTGTAAAATTCGATAAAAATGGCACCACCGAATGGATCAAGGCCACTAGTGGTGGTTTAAATGATTACTTTCGTAGTGTGCAGCAGACTTCGGATGGCGGGTATATCGCAGCGGGCAATTCTGAGTCCAACAATGGTGATTTTACTGGTGTCAATAAAGGCTCAGCTGACGCGATTCTTGTTAAATTCGATAAAAGTGGCACCAATGAATGGATCAAGGATGTCGGTGGCTCGGATAGTGATGGTTTAAGTAGTGTACAGCAGACTTCAGACGGCGGGTATATCGCGGCAGCTTATTCTGCGTCAACCGACGGCGATTTTACTGGAGTTAGAAATAAAGGCACAGGAGGCGCGAGTATCATCAAATTCAACAAAAGTGGCACCAACGAATGGATAAAGAACTTTAGCGACTCAGGTTTTGCTGGCTCGGAGTTCTATAGTGTACAGCAGACTTCGGATGGTGGATATGTAGCGGCAGGCACATCTTTCTCAACAGGCGGCTACCTTGTAGCGGGATATGAGAAGATGCTTCTTGTTAAATTCAATAAAAGCGGAACTAGCGAGTGGTTCAAGAGCTTCGGCGGCGCAAAGTATGGTGATAAGTTTAAGTCTGTGCAACAGACTTCGGATGGTGGATATGTTGCGGTGGGTGATAGCACTGATGGCGCTACACTCATAAAATCTGATAATACTGCAATAACTGTTGATTCAACTGCACTTAGACCAACTGGGGTAAATGCTTCAATAAATTCTTCAGCTGTAGCCAAAATTGATCTTGTGTCAACTCAATTAACAAATACAGGGAATAACACAGCTACATTCAAATACAAAATATTAAATACAGCTGGTATAAACATTACTCAAAAAATTCCAGCTTCCCAAATAAAGGCAGCTTCAGCTGTAAATTCATCAATAACCTTGGATCCGTTAACTGGAACAGGTACTATAACATTTACAGCTTCTTATGATGTTTCTAAACCAATCAGTATTACATTAATAGATTCGGCGAGTAGCATAACTAAAACCTCAACTCTTAATAATTAAGTTAAACTCATAAAACAAGCTCCAAGTCTTGATATATAAGGATTGGAGCTTGTTTTATTTATTAAGCTTCCATGGAAATTTTCCCAATTTATCTTAAATGTATTGCCACTGGCATCATCACAAATTATAAATGAAGTGTCTGGATTTCAGTTTGACATGGGGATTTGGAGACCATATCCAGTTAGCAGAGAGAAAATATAATTAATATATAACTCCCACTTATAGAAGTGGGAGACTTTCCTTCTAAAATGTCGTTAAAATGAAAAAGAGTCTACTATATTTTTTTTAGGTTTAGAAACTTTATTTTCAAATACCTTCGTACTATCAGAAGCACTTATCCATACCCTATGTAGTGAAAATATACCATTCTTTTTAGAGGACCAGCCATTTTTAGTGGTGAAAGCCATTTTGTAACCAGCTTCTTCCAATGCCTCAATTGCGTTTTTGTTGTACCCACCATAAGGATATGCAAAGAAATTTATTTTTTTATTTAATGTTTTTTCAAGATGTTTTTTAGATTGAATTAACGTTTTTAGTTGGTTATCCTTAGAAATCAATTGTAAATTATCATGATGTGCAGTATGACTTTCTATATCTACACCATATTTGTCCATTTCTATAAGTTGTTTAGATGTTAGCATATTGCTATGTACATCAATAAGGGAACTAATAACAAAAATTGTTGCTTTAAATTTATATTTTTTTAGAACGGGAAACATAGCAGTATAATTATTATCATATCCATCATCAAAAGTAATGACTACAGATTTTTTAGGTATTGGAGTGTTATTCATAAGGTACTCATACAAGTTTGTAAGTGTTATAGTATAATAATTGTTATCCTTTAAATATTTCATTTGCTCCTCAAATTTTATTATTGGAATACAAATAGGATTACCTTTATCATAGCTAATTGAGTGATACTGTAAAACTGGAATACTCTTTCCGTAAGGTTTAATATCAGTAGTATTATCGAAACCTGGGATTGTAGAGCTTTCAATTGCTTTAACAGGGTTTGTTTTTTTTATTGTAGTGGATGTAGCGCTTGAACACCCAGCGATAGAGAGTACAAAAATAAATATAAATACGAAATATAATTTTTTTTTAATAGCAATCAACTCCTTTTTATAATTTTTTTGTTAAATAGCATAAAATAATACTTATTTTATAATATTTTATAAATAGGCATAATTCAATATTTAAAGCCTTAAACGTCATTATTTGAACATAAAACGTCATTTTGGTTTTTTTTATGTCAAATTATCGGAACTATTGAATTGGGAGAAATAGATAAAAATAATAGAGCTATTGACCATTTAAAAAGAATTTTAAATATACTCAATTTATGGCAATTATGGTATTATTGTATATAATTAGTTGAAGTTGTATTTTATTACGGGTTAATAGGAGGTAGGTATGAAAGTAAAAAGACCTGGCTTAGTAACATTTATTGTAGATTTGAATTTTCTTAATGTATTTTTACTGATAGTATCATTTTTTCCAAAACCAAAATTTACCGAACAATTTGGATTTTTTTTTAACCCGACACCTTCTTTTTCAGAGGGTATAATTAATATATTAATGATTATAAGTCTCTTAACAATATCTTACGGACTTTTGAAACTTAAGAAATGGGGATATTTACTAATGATAGCTTACAATTTGTTTTTTCTAATATTATCTATGCTTTTTATGTTAAAGCAACTTGGACAATCATATAATATGCCAGGTTTTATAACATCAATTTTAGGACTTATGATTACTTTTCCATCGAAACGATATTTTATTAAAGAGAAAGGGTCTTCGTAAATTTATTATATATCGTTGCAATTAACCCCATAAGAGATAGATAAAATGTTAGAAGCTTATAAAAAAGAAAGGTTTAAAGAGAAAGCTATAAGCATAGAGGTCCTTTGATATTATCCCTTGATGAAAATGAAATAATATTAATATATCGGGCTATTGGAAATGAAATTAAGTATGCAGCACTTATTAATGCTCAATATCTATTAAGTCATTTTCCTAAACCTATGGTGATTAATGAAAAGTTAGACGGAGAGAAATGTGGGTTTGATAGCAAAAGTAAAATATTTTTGAAGGATATGGCTAAATATACTTATTTATTGCATTTGTCAAATATACAAGTAACTACTGACAAAATTCAAAATAGTAAATTAACAACATTAGATGCAAGTGAAGATAGGGGGTTACTGTGTACTAAGATTTATGAGGGGGTTATTATATAATGGATAAAACTTTAATTAAAGCAATTTTATTTGATTCAGGACGAACTCTTAATGTACCAAGGACAGGCCAGTGGCACATAACACCAAAATTTTACGATATAATTGATAAATATAAAATTACAAGTAATCAAATGGTATTGAGAAATGCTATGGATAAAGCAAGCGATTATATTAATAAAATTCTTATAGTAAGTACGCAGGAGGAAGAGTTTCTAATGTTTAAAGAATTTTATAGGATAGCTCTGAATGAAATACACTATCCAGTTATAGATGATAATATATTAACTGCTCTTGCAAAAGATAATGTTTATAATGATGAAAAATTTCTATTTTTTGATGATGTAGAACCTGCCTTAAAATTGTTAGTAAAAAAATATAAAGTAGGCGTTGTTTCAGATACTTGGCCATCCTTGGAAAGAGTATTTATTAACAGGGGTCTAAGAAAATACTTTTCAACTTTCATAATGTCATCAATTTATGGCTCAAGTAAAGCAGAAAAGATATTACTCAAAATTGCTATTGATGAATTAAATGTTAAAGCAAATGAGATTTTATTTATAGATGATAGTGAATCAAACCTTAAAGCCGTGGAAGAGTTTGGGATGATACCAATATTAATAGACAGATATGACCGGAAAGAACTCCAAAGCAAATACCCTATTATTAGGTCATTAGAAAAACTATCAAAGTTAAAGAATTTAGAGGTCTCAAAATGAATTTATATGGGGAAATAGTCGGCATAGGTAATACGGCAACGGTATATGAATGGAAAGAAGGCAAAGTGCTTAAGCTTTTCTATCAAGGTTATCCAAAAGAGGCGATAGAAAAAGAGTTTCATAATGCAAAGGAAATAAGTAATATGAATTTTGCAAAACCAAAGGTATATGAGATTGTGCTTTTTCAAGATCGAATGGGTATTATATACGACAAAGTGGAAGGTGAATCCCTGTTAAATTGGGTTATGAGAACAGGTGAGGTGCAGCAATGTGCAGTACATATGGCAAAACTACATAAGGCAATTGTTCAAAATAGGATTAGTAATGTACCAAATTATAAGGAATTCCTAAAAAGTAATATAGTAAGCGTGACATCAACTAATTCAAAGAAACGAGAAGAAGTATTGCAAATGTTAGACAACCTGCTGGATGGTAATACACTTTGTCATGGTGATTTCCATCCAGGTAATATATTAATAGCGGATGGACATACGATGGTTATAGATTTCATGAATGTGTGTCATGGAAATTTTTTATATGATGTTGCTAGAACTGTGTTTCTAGTGCAATATACACCTGTTCCTATAGAAGTGGATGATAGAGAAATGCTTTTACGATTCAAGAAAATGCTGGCAGATTTGTATCTTATGAACATGAATGTTACCAGAGAAATGATACAGGATTATCTATCTGTTATTATTGCGGCTAGAGTAGGTGAATGTCCTAACGAATAATTAAATGTATAATGCGTGATTGTGTTAATTTACAACTTTCTTTTATGTAATAAAAAGCAAACCCATATAATTAACTGTACTTTCACTTAATTTCTTTTTTATGATACAATAATGAAGATATTCATGTATTTCTTTTTCTCTTAAAAGTTCTGGTGATTTATTGTAATATTTAGCAAAGTCACTAATGTGGCGGATATAGTTTTTTATGGTCTTTGGGGTATTATGAGAAAGGTTTTTGTCTATGTAATTCATATTATATGAGTTATTTTTCTTATATTGTACATTCTAAAAGTTTTAAGGGGGATACTATTATATGATAAAATTTAATGCCAGTAACTTAAACTTTTTTTCAGGAATCTTATTTGTAATTGCATAAATAATATATTTTATCTCCAATAATAAAGTACAAGGAATTATATTTATATGTTTAAGTTTTACATTTATCTTTATTTGCAAAAGAAGACTCCGTTCTCTGTAGACGGAGATGAATTTTGTTGCTAAATTATTTTTATATAACTTAATATTATAGGATCTATTATGGCATAATATATATTAGAGATTATAAAAAAAGGTGGTGAATATTTTGAGAATAGAAACTAATTCTTCTGTAAGAATATATAAAGATAAGCTTAGCTTTGAAAATCTCAACAATCTATCGAATATACTGTATATTGGTAATGAAGCTAAAATTAAGGCTTATTCAATTCTTGTTTACAATCATGAGAAAGGTCTTTCCCAGAGTATTCATTTAACTATTAAAAATATGTTTAATCTTAATACTTATTATACAAACTATGCTGCTTGCGAAGCTAAATGGAATAAATGTTCTAATGTTGAATTAAACAAAATGTACATAGATGATTTAAAGCAGAATATTAACCATAGAGAGAAATCTGTTAAAGATTTAATTAATAAAATTAAATTTTGGAGTAAGATTCATACTCATATTATCGATATATCTAAGGCTATTAAAAATAGTAAAAGCCTCCCCAAATTTAAGTATTATAGACCATATTATTTTTATATGTCAGATGATAAGATTTTTGTTGAGGTCAATTATAAAAATAAAACAATTATATATAATATATACGATTTCGAGCATGCTCTTGTCGTAAAAAAAATTAGCAGATTAACTAATAAACTGAATATGATTAAGCGTGGTATAGGTTATCAAAAACAAAAACTTGAAAGACTTAATACAAGTGCAGTAAAATCATGTTTTGGTACTAAGAAACTATTCAAAGCTCAGTATACATTATATAACGAGCATTTTGCATGGAAAGAAGACTTTTATAAAGCTAGACATAAAACTATAGAACTTCAAGGACTTAACACAGTTACACAAGGAAATGCTTGTGTTAAATACAACTACGAAACGAATTTACTAAGTATCCAACTGCCCTATGAAAATAAAATAGGTGCATATCATAGTTCACAATGGTTTGAAGTAGAAAATGTTGATTTTCCTTACCATAAAGACTTATTAATAGAAGCTTTAAACACTAAAAATTTCCCTATTTCTTGGAGAATTGAAGACAAAGGAGATTACTTTTTGTTTAAGCCATCTTATAAACTATTTAAAGATGAAAGCCAGATTAATTATTCTAAGGCAAATGGAATTGTAGGCTATGATATAAACTACGACCATATTGCATGGAGTGAAACTGATTGCATTGGAAACCTATTAGACTTTGGCACTATACGTTTTAATATAGCAAATAAAACTTCAGGGCAAATTTCAAAAATTTTAGAAAAGAGTGCCTTAGGGCTTGTTCAAATAGCCAGGGATAAAAATAAACCACTTGCTGGTGAGGATATTAAAAACATCAGTAAATCCAAACTAACTTATGGGAATACTAAACGAAATATGAAAATCAGTATGTTTGCTCATAAAAAAATCATTGAAGCAATCAGTTCCAGGGCTTTTAAAGAAAATTTAGCCGTATTTTATGTAAATCCAGCATACACTAGCCAAATGGGTAAAATAAAGTATATGAAAGCTAAAGGAATATCTATTCATGTATCCGCTGCATACTGTATAGCTCGTAGAGCTCTTGGGTATAAAGAGAAAATACCTTTGATATATAGAACATTCACAAACAATTGGAGGGTACTGTCCAAAGAGTTAAAGACACTTAAAATACAGTATTTATATAAAATTTCAAGCACCTTCGGATACTCGAATTTAAAAGCTTTTGTAAAAGATACTATGGTAAGCAATTATGCTGTCTTCAAAGAAAAGCCTATTATAAAGTTTAGTTTTAATTAAATTATTTAGATAAATTGCTTCAATATAAAAACAAAAAATTGCTTTATAGCTTATAGTTACCCTAAAATCTAAGGTTGCTACGCAGTGAAGGCACTTACGTGATAGGGGTGCATTAATTATGAGCTATTCATGAAATAATTATACTTGTAGCTTATTATAAAAATTAGCTTGTTTAGAATACTAAACAAGCTCTATGTTACAAAGATATTGTTTCTTACGGTTCTTAGTTCAATGAGAACTGGACCACTTTTGCGGTTTACAATCGCCCACTACTATAAGTGGTGCGTATGTTGAATGCACAGGGGTTTATTCAGAAAAAAAAGAAAAATAATAAAATATATTAGAACTGTAATTATGAGAGAATGTTCATATATTCCGTCGCAAGTAACCCCCATATTTAATAAGGATAGGGGTTTAGTATTAAGCGTATATTGATATTCCGAAAGTAACATAAGGGTAAGTGAGTTGCTTTCAGTTTGATTCTATTGGTCATTCTTTACTATTATAAATATACTCTACATACAAAAAAACAAAAGGCATACAATATAGAATTTCTTATATATTGTATGGTGTTTTATTTTGTTTGAATCCAATTTACGGTAAGAATAGTATAAGCAAATAAGTAATTTAACAGAATATAGACATCAAGGAGATAAAAGTGAAGTTAATAATGTACTCAATAATTTGTGATGGCAAAAAATAAATTAAAGATATAATTTATAGATAATATTAACCTAAAAGTTAATGAACGGTATTACCATTAATCATATTAGAACAGTATAATATTTTATGAAAGAAGGAAAAAGGTATAATGAGATTTTTAATTAGTATAATAGCAGCAATTGTAATTTATATTGTTTTTTTGAAACCAATGGCTAAAAAATATTATTTTATTTGCCCTAGTTGTAATAACAGATTTAAGGTGTCACCAATAAAAATGTCTACTACCACTACTGTGCCAAATTTTTATAAACATAAATTGAGATGTCCTTCTTGTGGAAATAAAAACTACATGAAACAAATAAAAGAAGAGTAGTTTTTAATTTTACTTGGAAATAAAGTGAATGTAACACATAAATGACAAAATTAATTCTTATAAAGGGGCAGGACCTTTGGTGCATTTATAGTCTACTCATTTTCTATGTATAAATTATCATTAGTTTCTGTAACTGTAAATACAACAGGAATACCCCATGAGCCTGCAACTGACTTTCTATTTGAATCAAGTACATCAAAATCATATAGCATATATATATACCTTTTAATTAATTTTATGTTGATTGATTTCGGTTAACCTTAAAGAAAGTTTTATAGGTTTTTGACATTCGAAATTCTTGTACGCACTATAACTATTTGACTTATTGTATACATCTTTAGACATATATTTTGCAATATCACAATCGTACCCTTTTGAACTTGTATGAGCTTTATTTATAAATCATTTATATTAACATACGACATAACTGAAACTAAAATTATGTTAATTCAACTCTACAAATTGGAATTTGTACTCGACTACTTATTCATTTTTTCATATTCAATTGCCCATTTTTCTAAAGCTTCTAATACTGGTAAAAATTTCACACCCAACTCTGTTAATGAATATTCCACTCTAGGAGGAATCTCTTTATATACTTCTCTGTGGATAAGCCTGTATTCTTCTAACATTCGAAGCCCTTTCGTTAAATTTGCCTGTGTTACCTGTGGCATTTTCCTACTAAGCTCTCCAAATCTCAAAGTACCTTGGCTCAAGAAGAACAAGATAACCATGGTCCACTTTCCATGTACTATCTTCTGCACGCTTGCGACTGGACAATTTTCTATATTATCATCTTCATACTTTCTGTCCATAATTCACCTCATTACTATCCTTTTTAATAGTATCTATCAAATATTATTGTACTTGTTAATAATCATTATACATAGTATTATTCAAATGTAAAGACAAATTGAGTTGGGGGTAATCGTATGAAGGTTATAATATTTGGTGCATCAGGGGGTATTGGTAAATTTGCCGTACAACATGCCCTTGAAAAAGGTTATGAAGCTAAAGCGTTCCTTCGTGATCCATCAAAATTGACAATCAAACATGAAAATTTGACCACTGTACAAGGTGAAATTAATAATTATAACGATATAAAAAATGCTATATTCGATTGTGATGCTGTTATTTGGTGCGTTGGTATCCCTATGAAAAAATATAAATATATGGAATCCCTTGAAGGTCATAAAAACCTTTTAAAAGCTATGAATGAATGTCATATTGAACGTCTTATTGACTGGGCTACTCCAAGTGTTCATTTTAAAAACGATAAAAAGTCGATTAGCACTGTTGTACCTGGATTCTTGGCAGGGATTTTATTTCCCATGGCAAAAAAAGAGCTGATTAATATTGCTGATATGATTACCAAATCTAATTTAAACTGGTCGATTGTTCGTTTTATGGCGCCAAAAGATACACCTTTTATTGGAAACGTTAAAGTTGGGTTCGGTGACACAAAGATGAATTTTAATATTTCAAGAGAAGATATTGGAGCTTTTATGGTAGAACAATTGAACAGCAATATCTATGAATACTCAATGCCAATCATAGGAAGTTAAAATAAATGACTGGATAGCTTTTTACAGCTATTCCAGTCATTTTCAGGTTCTGTTTGCATTATTCTATAACATACAAACCTTCTATCTTTAATTTATGATTCCAAGTATTAATAAAATTAGCCTTGTAATGTTCTTACGTCTATAATTATAAAATGAGCAATACGTGTCTTTATTAACCAATTTCCATTTTGACGTACATATGTGTCATCATATTTAACACTATAGTCAGTGATAATTTCTTTACCATCTTCTTCTCTCACCATTTTAAGTTGGGAGTATGCAACACCTGTTGCAGTATCACCATCAACTTTCACAATGTGTTGTGCGTTAATGGAGAAATAACGTTTTACAAAAGAAGCGTGACCTGTGAACTCTTCTAACAATTGTTTGGTTCCTGAAACATCAGAAACCAATTGGTCACCCATGTAAACCATATATCTATGATCAGGCGTAAGTAAATGCATTTGTTCTGAAAGTTTTTTTTCATCCCCCAAATTTGAATAGGCATCAACTAATTCTCTTAATTCTAATTTTGCTTGTAAAATTTCTAAAGACATAAATTTTTCCTCCTTTTATTTTTTTACTTCGTGTAACTAATTATATATTATAAGTTACACGGTGTCAAATATTCTTAAAAATTATTTCGCGAAATTTTTGTATCTTTAGCTATCTAATACTTTAAACTGCTCTTTTCAAACTGTATCTTTATTTATAATTCGTTATTGCTATAGCTAACAGCCTGTTACTTGTTAATAAATTGTTGGTGGTTTATAATAGTTATAAATACTAAATTATATAATATCTAATAGAGGAGTTTAAAATATGAGTTTTCAACGTGCAAGATCTGAGGATCAGATTCAAGATCGAATTCAAGAAATAGTCAATGCAGCTTCCATTATCTACGACTCTGTTGGTTATGAAGGATTAAGTTTTAGCACTATTTCAGAATATACGAAATTCACAAGACCTAATATTTATAAGTATTTTAAGACAAAAGAAGAAATTCTTCTTTTGATTATGATAAAAGATTTTAAGTCATGGATATCAAGATTAAGTAAATCTTTTAAAATTAACAAACTATATTCTATTTATAAAATTGGAGAAATTTGGACTGATACACTAATTGAGCATGAACGGCTTATAGAATTGTATGCTATTCTTTTTACAACCATAGAAAAAAATGTTTCAGTTGAGGCACTTGCTGAATTTGAGAAAGAATGTATGGTAATTAACTCCACTATATTGGACTTAGTAAGTCAACTTTTCCCAAATGCTAGCAATGATAGTCTTATGAACTTTATGTATTCTGTTTTCACACTGGCTTTTGGATTATATCCTATGTGTAAATTAAGTGATCTTCAACTAGAAGCCATCAATTTAGCAGGCTCAAATTATATAGCTCCTGATTTCAAAAAAACTTATATGGCTTCCTTATATCAGCTAATGTATTGCTTAGAACATTCCATTGAAATAAAAAAAGATTAATTTTTTAGATAATTAGCCGTAAATCAAGGCTTTACTGATCTTTCATATTTATCCTTGCCCCAACTGTTGGTCACATTAAATTTTATATGCTTATAAAGCTTTGACTTCATAGAATTATCCATGCTACTTGCTTCATTTACCATATTTATAATCATCTCTATAGTTTTTTATTTATCCTGTTTTTCCCTTGATAAAGATAAATCTAACGAATATTTATGATATGCTCCTAAATTAAATGCATCAGCAACCTATTTAGCAAGCTCTATGTACTCTTCTGCTTCACTAAATTTCTTTTCCTTATATGACAGATTTATCATTAGAGATAACGCAGTAAAAGTTTCATGAGCATTTTTCCTTAATTCACCTTCATAAATGCCATAAACTTCATCAATTTTTAAGACACGTGCAAGAGGTGCTTTGAGTTTAAGCCCTACAAATAACCCATATCTAATGATATGGGTTATTTGTATTAAGTGTACATTCACTTTGAGGCTATTAAGTATTTAAAAAGATTCGTAAATATATTTAATATATAGTAAATATGGTATGATTTAATATATGATTTATATCATACTTGCATAATAATGTCGCATATGGAAGATATAAATAGTAATTTGAATTACGAATTAATTATAATTTGGTAACAAATAAGAGTTATGGAATAACAAGAAAAATAGTGTTATTGTTAAATGTAAAGGTTAAGGAGGTTTGCGAATGCTTAAGATTTTTTTGATTGAAGATGATGAAACAATTGCTTTAGGCATAAAAACATTTTTATTGAGAAATAGTTATAAGGTTATTCATGCAGGGAATTTAAAAGAAGGGAAAGAACTTTTTAAAACAGATATCGACATAATATTATTAGATTTAAATTTACCTGATGGTTCAGGTTTTGATTTTTGCAGTTATGTAAAAGGGATTAAAGACATTCCTATTATTTTTCTTACTATTAGGGATGAAGAATGCGATATTATAAAAGGACTAGATATTGGAGGGGATGATTACATCACCAAGCCTTTTAAATTAAGTGTTTTGCATTCTCGTATACTTGCTGTTTTAAGGAGAACTGTAAAACAGCAAATATACGAAGATGTTCTATGGTGTGGGAATATTAAAATGATTAAATCAGAAACAAAGGTATATAAAAATAATCTCGAAATAGAACTTACAATTGGTGAATACAATCTATTTAGGCAACTATTAGAAAATAAAAACCGCACTTTAACGCGAGGGGTTTTACTTCAAAAACTCTGGGATATCGATGGTGAATTTGTAAATGATAATACATTATCAGTAGCTATAAAGCGTCTTCGTCAAAAACTTACGAATAATACAATTATTAAAACAGTGAGAGGAATAGGTTACAGGTTGGATGAGTAAGTGGGATATGAACAAAAAGAAAATTACTGTATGGATGGTTATTAGTTTTTTATGTATAACAATTTTTTGTATGATATTTGGAAATTTCATTTTTAAGCAGACAGAGAAGATTTTTTATGAAAAAGCCGCACAGATTATAGCGTTTGGTGTTAAGGCTGACCCTAACATTGAACAAGTATTGATATCATCGCTAAAAACTAATAATATAACAGAAATTAATAAAGGTAAAAAAATATTAGAGCAATATGGATATAGTGAAGGATTTTTATATAGTTCTTATAAAAGTAAGAATTTTAATATAGTTACGGTTGGTATTTTGTTTTTGATTACTTTACTCTTGTTTTGTTTTGGAGGATTTCTGGTAGGGATAAATCATATAAAGCGTAAACGTATCAATAATCTTGAAGAATATCTTTATGCTATTAACGAAGGGAATTATAGAATAAATCCTCACAAGAAAGAAGACGAATTCTCTATTTTAGAAGACGAACTATATAAAACAGTTGTGTTGCTTCGCGAAAACCGAGAAAAAGAAAGGAAAGAAAAAGAAAAATTAACAAATTACCTTGCAGATATTTCTCACCAAATGAAAACGCCACTTACGTCAATGTCACTTATGATTGAGTTATTGGAAGGCAGTCCTATAAATGGAGATGACGCTTTGTACATTGAGCGTATTTCAGCTCAGATATACCGTCTTAATCATTTGGTTACGTCATTGTTAACACTTTCTAAACTAGATGCAGGAACCTTAAAATTAGAATATAAATCGATTAATGTTTATGAATTGTTATGTACCTGCGTTGAGCCATTAATCTTAATGATAGAAAAAAAAGAGCAACAACTTTTTATTCAAGAGAATAGTGATGTAGTTTTTATGGGAGATTTTTATTGGAACAATGAAGCCATCTTAAATATTGTTAAAAACTGTGTAGAACATACACCGCGAGGAGGAAAAATTTCCATAGTATATGAACAAAACCCTATTTGCACACAAATTATTATTGAAGATAATGGAGAAGGATTTAAGAAAAAGGATATACCGCACTTATTTACTAGATTTTACAAAGGTGAAAATTCAGCCAAAGACAGTGTAGGAATTGGACTTGCTCTTGCTCAATCTATAGTTAAGAAACAAAACGGTGAAATTCGAGCAGAAAATAAAAAAACAGGGGGAGCGTCATTCACAATTAAGTTTTATTCGAATTAATGACAAGCAATGTCACCGAGAGGTCACTTAACAAAGATATAATTGGGTTTAGAAGAAAATAAGGACTAAATATTATGGAAGTAGGCCTTATTAAAGAGGGGAGATAATACTTTGGAAATATTAAGAACTGAAAATCTTACAAAAACCTATGGAATTGGTGAGACAAAAGTCACTGCATTGGATAATTTAAATTTGAGGATAAGCAAAGGACAATTTGTTGCAATAATTGGATCAAGTGGATCAGGAAAATCTACACTTCTTCATATGTTAGGGGGAGTGGATAACCCTACAAAAGGAAAAATATATATCGATGACATTGATATTTCATCAATGAATGAAACTGAATTAGCAATATTTCGCAGGCGAAAAGTAGGAATAATATATCAGTTTTACAATCTTATTCCTACGTTAAATGTAGAAAAAAACATATTATTACCTATGCTTCTGGATGGTAAAAAACCTAAAAAAGAAGAATTTGATAAAATTATAAAAATGCTTGGTTTAAACGAAAGGCTTGAGCACCTACCAAATCAGCTTTCAGGAGGTCAGCAACAAAGAGTTGCTATAGCACGAGCATTAATTTATAGACCGTCTATTATTCTAGCAGATGAACCTACTGGAAACCTTGACAGGGCAAATACGGAAGCTATTCTTGAGATGTTGAGGGTTTCAAATAAAGAGTATAATCAGACTATGATATTGATTACACATGATGAAAAGATTGCATTGTCAGCAGATAGAGTGATTACAATTGAGGATGGTAGAATTGTGTCAGATGAGGTAATTAAAAAATGAAAATTATGAACGAATACACATATAACCATATGAAAAAGAACAAGCGACATACAATTTCTATACTAATTGCTATTACAATCGCCTCGGCACTTCTATGTTCACTATGTATATTTATACATTCTATATGGGAAACAAAATTAAGCACAACAATTGAAGAGATAGGTTATTGGCATGGGGAATTATACAACTCTATAGCTGGTGATAAATTAAAATATGTCACAGAAAATCCTGAGGTTGAAACCACGATGATTAAAGGACAGTGGGTTACTGCTAAACTTTCCAATACAAAACTCCCGTATCTAATAATGAGAGATGCTAATACAAATTTTTGGTTGGACATGAGTTTAAAAAATACTCTTACTGAAGGTAAACTTCCTAAAAAATCCGGAGAAATTGTTGTATCAAAATTATTCTTCGCGGATAATCCTTCATATAAAATTGGTGATAAGTTGACTCTTCCCACAGGTAATCGAATGCTTGGTAGTGACCTAGTTAACCCTCAATCGACCAAACGATCAGGCGAGAGGTTTCTGGCAACAGGAACTAATATATATACCATAGTTGGAGAATTAGATGTTTCTGATACCTCTGCCTACGATGGATATATCGCCATGGGATACTTGGATCCTTTGCGCATCAAGCCTAAGGATGAACTTACGGTTTATATGCGTTTTGTGAAACCTCGCACAATCTATGAAACATTACCGCAGATTGCGAAAGCTACGGGATTAACCAAAAATGAATATGGAGAGTATGCAGTTAAGTATAATACACCTTTATTAACTTTATATGGAATTAGTGATAAAAGTGGTGCAAACGCTCAAATCATTATGATGATAGCAATGGCAATAGCACTTACTTTACTAGTTATGGGGTCATTTATTCTTATTATCTATAATGCATTTTCTTTATCTGCAAACAGCAGGATTAAAGAATTAAGTATTCTGAAAAGTTTAGGAGCAACTCCAAGGCAAATTAAGTTTTCTGTTCTTTATGAAGGACTTTTGCTCTGGATTATTCAATTGCCAATTGGTATCATGATAGGATATCTATTTAGTCATATTGTGTTTTCTAAAGTTAATAAAATTCTTAGTGTTACAGAAGATTATAAGAATGCATATGTTTCCTTCTCATGGGTAGTAGTTGGTTTTTCAATAATCATCTCATTGATTACCATTTTAGTTTCAGCATATATTCCCGCAAGAAAAATGATGAAAGTATCTGCTATTACTGGAATATGTCAGAATAATACTCGCGTAAAATTAAAAAAACAAAAATCCCACTTAATAATTAATAAAATATTTGGTATAGAAGGTGAACTAGCAATATCACAATTTTCAGCTAACAAAAGGGCTTTACGTACGGCTGTCCTATCCCTTTCAATGTGTTTTATCTTAATAGCGGGGTATATGAACATTATAGCCATCTATAATTTGGCCTATTCTAAGAACGCTGAAATACCTACTCATGATATGAAGATTAGCCTAAAAATGATTGATAAACCAAGTGATAAGATGATAAATGAAGTTACTACTCTGCCTGAAGTTAAGGATAGTGTCATTAGAAGACAGGCACGTACTTCAACTTATGTAACATCAAAACAGGAGTCAGATGTTTTTGCGAAATATGGAGGATTTGCTAAGGTACCCTCTAAACATAATATATTGAGTGAAAATGGAAAATATAGAATTATAGTAACTTTAGTTGGATTAAGCGATAAATCATTTAAAAAGTATTGTGAAGAAATTGGTGCTGATGATGAATCATATTATAAGAATGGTGTGACAACAGGAGTATTATTAGATAGCACAAATTATGTATCAGAGAATTCAAAAGTTGTGCAAAAAATACCATTGTTAAATATAAAACAAGGCGATAAGCTAGTAATAAATGAAAAAATAGAAAATGATATGAATACAAATTATAAATTTAATGCTCAAGTAGGTCATGTTACAGAGATTCCGCCCTCTGAGCTAGGAATGGGTGGATACAGCTTAGCATATATAGTTCCTATGAAGAGCTATCAGCAACTAGTTAGTAATTTTATGCCAGAGCGTATGCTTGAATCTAGCAGTATGTCAATTGATTTATTGGTGGGCGATAAGGCTAGTCCAGCTGTGAAGAAAGAACTAACTCAAATTTGCAGTTCTTATCTTGGATCCGAAGATGTTAATATATGGACTCTACTGGACGAAAAAAATAATGACGAACTGGTTCAAAAAGCCGTTTCTATTGGTGTTTTTGCTGTAGCCTTAATGTTTGGATTAATTGGCATTATTAATGCTTTTTCTACCATTTCGAATAATCTTAGACTGCGCAAAAGAGAATTTGCTATGCTTCGGGCAGTAGGATTAACACCAAAAGGATTAAATAAAATGTTGATGATAGAAGGTTTGTTCTTTGCATTAACACCCATTATTGTTAGCATACCAATAGTATTATTTATTTGTTGGTTTATGTTAAGATTAACCTTAATCACAGGGTCTGAGTTTATGTCAGTTTTTCCAGTTGTACCAATTTTAGTGTATGCTATGCTTATAATCGTATCTATATTTTTGGCGTATGGGATATCTTCAACAGGTGTTAAAAAAAGTAATGTAATAGAATCAATCAAAGATGAAATAGTATAATCAATGCGATAACAATAGCTATTCGGGTACAATCGACATATGATTAAAAACAGGCCACATACTGGAATTAATATCCAATATGTGGTTATATACTGTTTTATAGATGTTGCACCAAGTCTATTTATTTTTAAAACATTTCACATATCCTTTTTATTCTTAAAGTGGGGTTTACTGGAAACGTTGGTGCTAACCCTAACTTCTATATATAACAAAACAATTTCATTTTTATTATATAGAATTTGTAGTAAACTATAGTACAATTACCCATATAATTATGTCATAATCGTAAAATAAGTCGTAATAAAGATTGTTTAAATAATAGGGGGTTGATTTAAATGAATTTAGGATGTACTTACATTAAAGTAAGCGACATGGAAAAGTCTGTAATTTTTTATTCTAAACTGCTTCAAATACAACCGCAATACTCAAATAAGGAACGTTGGGTAATGTTTCATTGTGGAAGCACTCTTGCTTTGTACAATTTACAATATGATATTGATATGCTAAATAAAAATGAAAACATTGAGTTTCATTATAACGAAGCATATATTAAATATTTAAGGAAAGAAAATACAGGTGCAAGTAAAACAGTAGTATTTAATTTCAATGTTGATAATTTAAATGAAGAATTCAAAAGGGTTAAGAATCTAAATATAGGTAAAATATCGGAAATTATGTATGTAAATATTACTATGCCCTATTATTTCTTTATAGTTGATGACCCTGATGGTAATGAAATCGAAGTTACTGGTAATTATATTATTGATAACGCTAACTAAAATAGTAATAAAAATATTTATTAGCTATTCTAAAATCCTAAATTTGCTACATGGTCTGGATAACAAGATACGATTTCTGCAATACCATCATCGAAAATCTCCAAACAATATATTTTAGTAACTAAAACATATTGTTTTAAAAATGCCCCATTAATTATGGGGCCAATTATTTATTAACTTTTCAAGAAATGTATTTATAATTTCTATTTTATCATATTGATCAACAAGTCCTTTCTTCTTAAGTTTACCAACCACTTGTGTTAAAGCTAGCATATACTCATTAAAAAATAAACTTGCTCACGCTAAGTATACCAACTTTAAATTTTTATAAGAGAATTTGGTTATACTAAATAAAAAAAGTAAGTGAGGTGTTAATAATGGCTGTAGCTAACAAAACAGTTATTTCTTTTGGACTTGTTTCTATACCAATATCTATGTATACAGCAACCCAAGATAACGATATACATTTTAATCAATTGCATGATGAGGATAATTCGAGAATAAAATACAAAAAATCTTGTAGTCATTGCGGTAAAGAAATTACAACAAAAGATATTATCAAAGGATATTATCAAAGGATATGAATACGATAAAGATCATTATGTAGTTGTGACCGACGATGATTTAGAAAAAATCAAAACTGAAAAAGAAAAATCTATTCAGATAATGCACTTTGCGCAACTTAATCAAATATCTCCAATTTATTATGACAAAACATATCAAGCTACCCCTCTAGCTGGTGGAGACAAAGCATTTGAACTTCTGCGCGCTGCACTTATTAGTGAGCAGAAAATTGCAATCGGTAAGACAGTAATGGGAACAAAAGAAACTTTACTTGCAATAATCCCACGTGAGGATGGAATACTAATCTCTACAATGTATTATCAAGATGAAATTAAAGACCTTGCTAAGACTTATAATAAACCAGAGTTAGTAGAGGCAGAGGTTACAATGGCTAAGGCATTAATTAACTCTATGATTACTCCTTTCGATCCTACTAAATATAAAGATGAATATCAAATGAAGTTAAGAGATTTACTTGAAACAAAAATAGCTGGAAAGGAAATTGTCGCAGCCAAAACTGAAGCTCCAAGTAATGTAATTAATTTAATGGATGCACTTAAAGCGAGTATTGAACAAAATAAAGTTAAAGAAACACCAACTTCTAAGACGACCCGTAAAAGAACTCCCAAAGGTGCATAATGGATATATTTGAGAATAAAAATATTAAACCTATGTTGATTGGTGAAAATCAAGAGGCATTTGATAGCCCTGATTATATCTATGAGTTAAAACTAGATGGTGAACGTTGTATTGCTTATTTAGATAAGGATGTTACAGAGCTACGCAACAAAAGAAACATGAAGATGCTTGCAAAAGTACCTGAGCTTTCAAAAATACACAAACAGGTCAAACACCGTTGTATACTTGATGGTGAGCTGATAATTATTAAAGATGGAGTTCCTGATTTTTATGAAATTAGAAGGCGGTCTCTTATGTCAAACACCTTTAAAATTCAATTAGCTTCATCGAAATTACCAGCAAGTTTTACAGCATTTGATATTCTCTACTATGATGATCACTCAGTAACGGACTTACCATTAATGCAACGAAAAAAATTACTTGAGAAAGTTATCAAGGAAAATGAGAGAATTGCTATTTCTCGATATATCGAGGAACAGGGAATAAAATTTTATCAACTTGCGAAGCAAAATAATTTAGAGGGCATCGTTGCCAAAAAAAAAGATAGCAAATATTATTTAGACAAGAAAACCAAGGATTGGATTAAGATTAAGTACTTATTAGATGATGATTTTGTAATATGTGGATATATTCTTAAGGATGGCGGTGTCATAAGTATTGTACTTGGTCAATATTCAAATAAGAAATTGGTATACAAAGGTCACGTTACCTTAGGTCTATCTACCGAAGACTTTCAATTAATAAAAGCTACACCCCAATTAAGAACACAACCTTTTAATGAATGGCCTTCTGGAAATGATAATGCAGTTTGGCTAGTGCCTAAACTTGTGTGTATTGTAAAATTCATGATGAAAACTGCAAATGGTGGATTAAGGCAACCTGTATTTAAGGGTATTAGAGAAGATAAATCGCCTAAAGATTGTACCATATAATAATAACTATTTTTAAATTATATTTTATAGAAATGGGTAAGCTATATTATACACTGATTAATACAGTGTAATTTATATGTTTGGAGGGAGAATACTTATGAATAATAAAAATAAAAAAGCTAATGTAAGCAGTAGTACTAGTGGTGCTACTTTACAGTCAAGTAAAGAATCAAATGATTTTAAAGTTGGTTCAGTAAAAGTGCTAAGTAATGAACAATCTTATGCGTCCAAGGATGACCCAAGTGCTGATATGTCTACTATGACTAATAATGTTAATTCTAGCACTCCAGAAGATGTAAAAGAATTTAATGCACGTTCAGAAGCTATTAGGGCTGCAGGTAAAAAATAAAATAATTATTAGATTAAGAGGATAAATATAAATTATGGATATAAAAAAAGCTAAAGAGTTTAAATCTGATGCCATATATGAAATAAATCAAATGTCAGCGCTAATTGATGATCAAGCGGAAGAAATTGATTATTTAAAGGATAAGCTTGAAGAATGTAAAATAGAGGATTTAACTGAATTAAACTCACCTGATTGTCCTACTGAAGAAATTGCATTTGATGGGGAACATGATTTTTATGAATAATAGGAAACAGTTTTGTTTTGAATATAATTTATAGGTTAATAACTTTTATATTACACATAATATAATGTAGTAAAATTTTATAATTTCGGAGGTATAATATGAGACAACTATCAGAAGGAGAATTATTATCACTTACATCTTTATTAACTATGGAAAAAGACGGTTTGGCTGTTGCTAAAGTAATGAAGAATCTAATAAGCGATGAAGATTTACAAAAGCAAGCTGAAACTGGAGTTTTAGCAATGGAAGGAAGAATAAAAGGAGTACAACAATTTATTAACGAAAACCAAGTAACAATTACAGGAGGTACAAAATAATATGGGGACTTTAATCAACAATATTGTTAAAGGAAATACAGATATTAATGATGAAGTAATAGCTGGGAATATGATTGGTTCTGCAACAAGTGCAGCAGATGCATATCTAGCAGCAACTTTGACAAGCTCGACGCCTGAACTAAGAGCGTTATATTCAACTAGCTTAAATGGCATAATAGGTGGCCATTCAGCATTAACAGCCCTAGCTGTAAATCGCGGATGGTCAACCCCTTATAACAAACCTTCTCAGCAATTAGCAGATACTTATAAAAAATCTGAAACTACAGTTGATAATAAATAATCTATTTACATTTAAAAATACCACCTTTGGAATATAATTTCCAAAGGTGGTACATCAATATTAAATAATATAATGTTTTCAAATGCAGAAACACTCGCTATTTGTTTAAATCACAAAATTTAAATGTAAGCATATTGGTTAAAGTAATTATCTAGCATTAGGATCATGGTCATATATACCTAACAGTTTAACGTTTTTGTAATTTTTTTTGTTATATGAGTAATTCACATAATAGTAATGACCACTTATTATATTAGCGTAATCTGCTTTGCTACACATTATTTTAGATGGTGAATCTATTCCGAACTTAATCTCGATGTAATCATCACCTTTATTCTCATACTTTATCATGTAAGGCCATTTATAGCTATCACTAGCTGTTCTTGATGCTGTGTCTTTGCTATCGATTATTTGTCCACCCCTAGTAGTAGTCACTATGTCACGATTTACAATATAGGTATAGGTTAGCGCGCACACACCAACAAAACATATTATATATATCACTATTTTTGTATAATTATTCTTTTTCATAAACAGTCCTCCTTTTTTAATAAGACAGATTCTATATAGGGGTACTATACGCAAAAATGATAGTTCATACGCTAAGGAAAATGCCATTCCATAAATGTAATAAATTAGGAACGGATACGGTTTGCTTAAAGATTTAAATCTTTTAAATGTCCATTTTGATTTAGATAATCAATGTACTATATTTATAATGTATCAGATAAAAAATACATTCAAATGCACAATAAGAAAAAAGGCTTTAGTTAAAACGACTATAAGCGTTTATATATCACCGGTTTATGCTGTTTTTTAACACCGCCTAAAATCAAAGTGTCAATATTCTGTTCCATTAACTTTTCTTCAAAATCAGTTCTTATGAAGTGCTTTGTCTTGTTTTGACAATAACTTCTTGTGTGTTATCAAATTTTATTTAAGGTAATAATTCAGATTCCTTACTGCCTTCAAGTAATACTGTTACTTTTTTATCTTTCCATCTACCATAATACTTATTAAACTTATAAGGTAACTAATTAAGGATATGAACTATATTTACCTAGTGTATTAATAAATCTTTTAATACATTAGTTACATTTTTGTTGTTTCTGCATACTATAAATTATATGAAAATTTATGTACTGTCAAAAAAATACTAAAGTACGAGGCTCAACACTACCAATAGAAGAATATAATTATTACATTTAACATAAAATAATATCTATTAAGAAAGTTTGGCTGAGACATAGAACATAACGGTTACCAATGCTATTAATTTATGGAATACCCATCGGGTACAGCCGACATACCGGTAAAAACAAGCATATGCCGGAATCAATATTCAATATGTAATTTTTAAAGTGTTTCATTTGAAAATTACAATAAATAATATGCAAATAAACAAATATACCAAAAGATAAGAGAGGTGTATAAAATCTCTCTTATCTAACATGGTTACTTTCTGCCAACAAACAATTTCATTAGCATATCACTAACTAATATTGCTGTATTTGCAAGTTGGCCCTTGTAAATACAAATGCCTGCTATAATCCCTATGACTACGGTAGAAAGCACTATATTTAAAAAAGGAAGAAAGTGTCTATTATCAATAAAATCAATAATAAACTTGTGGTTTTCTTTTGCTTCTAACAACATTAATTCATTTGTTTTTGTTTTTGTTTTTGTTTTCGGTTTTGAATTTGATTTTCTTGTTGACATAATATACACTCCTTCTCTTAAATATTTTTTGACGATACATTGGTCAGATGTATCGTCAATTAAATTTTTAAAAGAACTAAGGTAGCGAAGCATGACCAATGCTATCGCTACCTTAGCAAGGTATGCTTTTGTCAACAAGAAATCAACCGAAACAATTTGTTTATATTACAGCTGCAAACTATGGTCTTAAAAAAACCCTCCATATTATCATTAACATTTCCTCTTTAAGGTTTACTTAAATTATTATAATGATATGGATTACTATACATGTTAATTATACATCTTTGTTAAAATTTTACAATACCTCGAGTGCAAAGTTTATTGTTTTATTACATCGACTTTTATAATATAACACTTTGATTATGTTTTGGATTTCCTGCATAATTAAATAATGGAGGTAATAACTCAAATTCAAAAGATTCTCTACTTATTGCTCCAACCACCTCACTACTATCATGTAATTGAAGTAAAAAATCAGCCATTTCTTTACTAGTATGATAAGTACCAAAAGACTTATCATAATCATACGCTTCTATATTATTAGCTACGTTTCCGAAATTTGTTCTTGTAGCTGCAGGTGCTAATACTTTCGCTTGTAATTTAGCATTAGATGCTTCCAATTCTCTTGCTAGGCCCTCAGTAAATGTACTTACAAAAAATTTGCTTGCACAATAAGTAACAGCAGTTGGTACAATAATATACCCACCAGCAGATGAAACATTTATAAGCTTTGAACCCTCAATATTTTGATAATCACGTACAAATAGTGAAGATAGAATGACCAACGCTTCCACATTAAGTCGTAACATAGTTTCTATCTTTTCTAAATTTTGATTAGCGACACTATCATAATCACCAAAACCAGCATTGTTTATCCATGTTTCAAGCTGATATGGTTTTAGGTCTTGATACAATTGATAAACATTTTTAATAATAGATAAATCAGTGTCCTTAACTATGACATTTAATGATGAATTATCATTTAAAATCTCCGTTTTTAATTTTTCCAAATTACCTTTGTTACGGGCAACAATAACTAAATTCTTACCACGTTTTGCAAATGCCTTTGCAGTTTCATATCCTATGCCTGAGCTTGCGCCTGTAATAACTGTGTATTTTTTATCTTGTTTCATTTGAAAAACCTCCTTTAATATGGTACTATTTTCATTATATAATGTAGAGTTAACTCTATGTCAAATATTAAAAGGAGATTTATAAGATGGATTATTCAATAGGGGAATTTTCAAATCTTACTCAGATAAGCATATACACATTACGCTATTACGAGAAAGAAGATTTAATTATTCCAAATCGCAAACAAAATGGTAGGCGTTGTTATAGTGAAACTGACGTGAGTTGGATGCAATTTATAAAACGATTAAAAGATACACAAATGCCTATCAAGGAAATTCAAAAATATGCCAAGCTGCGTGCTTTAGGTGATTCTACTATGAATGAAAGGATGGAAATGCTGATAAAACATAGAACCTCGCTTAAAGAAAAAATTGCAAAATCAAATGAACATCTCGAGAAATTAAATGACAAAATTAATTATTATAATGGGGCAGGACCCTTGGTGCATTTATAGTCTACACACCTTGAAAAAAACGTTTTAGCTTCGGGGTGTGGGTTGTTTAAGATATATATAGTTTATATATCTTGATAATTTTCACCTTGCCATGTTAATTTTGCTCATTTTTAATAAATTGAGTAAATAATTCTAAAAAAAGTTTTTACTTTTTTAGATCATGAGGCTATTCCACTTTGTGATTTCACTTGGATACACTGGTTAGTTTGTAATATTCCAGCTAACATTGATTGTCTTCTAGAAAATATAAGTGTAGATAATAGTCTAAATGTTGTGCAAGGGCAAAATAGCTTTGCTTCACCATATGTTGGGGAAACTGATTTTATATTAGTACATAACAAAAACAGGTCCTACTGCAATGCAGTAGGACCTGTTGCCACTGGGGGGGAAGGGGGAGTATTATACTTTGTTAAATAACTTTTATTGTTCTTTTATTTTCTTGAAATAATGCCTTAGTACTATCCTCGAAGCATTGTTTGTGTTTTAAACAACCTGCTTATTTTTTATATTAGGATATCTCTTTTTGTCACTGAATAATGCAAAAAGTATACCTGGTAAAAGAATTACAGCGCTCATTTTAAATGTAAAACTAAAAGCTTTAACAGTATAGGTCAAAAAGGTATCTTGAATAGTAGGTACTATTTTTTTTGTTTCTTTCTTTTGAGATTCAAAACTTTCTTTGATTTTATTTTCAGCCATCGCTGGAGAAGAAGCTAGTACAGCAGTTTCTTTTTTATCAATTGTGTTTAATATTTCTGAAAGACTAACGCTTTTATCACTGCCTGCTTTGATAGAAGAAATCATCTGCAGCTTGGTTTTATTATCAAATACAGTGTCATTCTTTATTGTTTGCACAGCAGAGTCTTTAGCATCAGATATCTGGGTAGTCATATTTGATGTAAATATAGTTAAAAATAAGGCAACTCCAAGTACAGTTCCAAGTGTTCTTGTCATGTTACTTATTCCAGAAGCTATTCCTATTTTATCTACAGGAACGTTAGCAATTATAGAACCTATTAGTGTTGCCATACTAAGACCCGTACCAGCACCAGCAACAATTAATCTTAAAATAATATCTGTATTTGAAGAATTTTGAGTAAGAGAACTATTTAAGTAGCATGAGGCACACAGCAAAAAAATACCAAATGCACTAAGAAATCTGCTACCTAATTTTTTTGTCAAAATAGCAGCTAATATTGAAAAAAACATTGAACTTAAGGACATAGTTGAAATAATAAGTCCTGCTGACAGTTGATTTAATCCTTTAACCTGAATTAGGAAAAAAGCTAGCAAATAGGAACCAGACATCATACCAAGTCCGAGTAGGAATAGAGAAATTGAGCCGTTTGTAAATTGTACGGATTTAAATAAACTAAGTGGGAGCATCGGATCCTTAACTTTTAGTTCGATAATGACAAATAGTATAAGGGATATAGCAAAAGCGGCAAAGAGGGAAAGTATAAAGAGTGAAGTCCAGCCTTTTTCATTAGCCTTTATTAATGCGAAAGTTAAGCAAAACATAGCAGTGGAGATTGTCAAAATTCCACCAAAGTCTATATTTTTACTTGCAGTTGGATCATAAGATTCCTTTATGAATTTCATAGTTAGTATTATACAAATACAACCTATAGGGACATTAATAAAAAAAATATATCTCCAATTAAAACATGTAGTTAATATACCACCAAGCGTTGGTCCACTTGCAGCAGCAAGACCGGCAAAAGCTCCCCAAAGAGCCATAATAGTTCCTCTTTTTTCTGGTGGAAATATTTCAGCAGAAAGAGGCATTGCAACAGGCACAACAAAAGCTGCGGATAACCCTTGAAGTGCTCTAAAAAATATAAGTACTCCAAGGGAATTTGAAATACCCGCTAGTAGTGAAGAGATGGTAAATAAAAATACTCCTGTAATAAACAGTTTTTTTCTGCCAAATTGATCTGAAAGTCTCGAAGCAGTTAGTATAATAGCTGCAAAGGCTAGATTATAGGCATTTACTACCCAAGAAATATGAGCCATAGTAGTATTAAAGTATTCGGTCATTTTAGGCAAAGTGATATTTACTACAGTTGTATCTAATAATGCCATAAAAAACCCCAAAATAATGGCTACAAAAGAAATGATTTGATATTTTTTGTTCATAAGACAAACCTCCTAAATAATAATGTAATATATATCAGTATATAATAAACTACTATACATTATAGTAGTTGGGTAAAAAAATGTCTCTTAATATAAGGATTTATTAGAGACATCAAATTATTAATTATAATGATCAA
This sequence comes from Clostridium estertheticum, assembly GCF_026650985.1. Lineage (GTDB taxonomy): Bacteria > Bacillota > Clostridia > Clostridiales > Clostridiaceae > Clostridium_AD > Clostridium_AD estertheticum_C. Next base: position 1,896,116 of record NZ_CP086239.1, on the reverse strand, counting down.
AAACTTTTTCAGACCATTTTTGTAAAATGTTATAAAATTCGTTATATAGATCTAATATAAGCAATTCAGAACCAGATTTTTCATTTTGATGTTTTGCGTTATTATTAATTGACTCCACAAACGATCTACGTTCTTCTGCCTTGTTTTTAAAGTTTTCAAGGTATTCTTTTCTTTTTTCTTTTGGTATATTCTCTATATTAGCTAAAAATGCATTAAAATCTAAATAAAAATTTCCTATATGTTTTGAACTTTCTTCCATTAGTTCATTGAAATATGAATTTCCTTTTTCATTCAGTGAATATAATGTTTTTTCGGGCATTTCACCTTCTTTAACAGTTCTTGAATTTAAATATCCATTATCGCATAATTTAATTATATTTTTATAAATTGAGGGGTCACTGATTTTTAGCCACTTAGTAAGATTCCAGATATCAAATTCTTTAACCATTTCATAGGCACTTTTCTCTTTGTTATGCAAATAGCCAAGTATTATTAAATTTATTGAAGACACTTTAATCACCACCATTCATTACATTACTATAAAGTATAGTAATGTATGATATATTTGTCAATATAGAATTTGACAAATTTATTATAATAATTTCAAATCAATTATATAACAATCATATAACTATTAAAAAGTGGTTTTTCATGAGATATTATACAATAGATTTACAACAAATTAAAAATATTACTGAATTGATGCTTACATCTGAAAATTTAATAGAAATTACACTTAGGAATAACAAAAAGAGAAGATTGAGTTTAAAGGGTTATTCAAATAATGATAAAGAATTAATAAGTAACCAATTTAAAGTAATTAATTCAAATCTAAAAATTCAACCCAGTTAAAACATACAAAAAACAATAAGCAAATATACACTCAATTAGGAATCATAATTAAAATACACCTATTCAATTACTGCGACCTTGATTACGGTTGAGACACAAAATATTTATTTGATTATACCATATTTACCGTAAATTGGATATAAAAAGAATGTATGATTTTAGCCAGAACATTATGTAGCCATTTCACAAAAATAATGCTTTAATGAAATACAATATATGTTATAATTGCATTATTATTAATGTATTCTAAATTAATATAAGCAAAAAAGAGACAGTTAAATGACAATAAAAACCATAATTCAAGCACAGATTTAAAAAATAATAAAATTGAATTTTAAGATTTTATGTATTTAGGAGGAATAATGAGAAAAAATACAAATGTTATTTTCATAATTATATTTGTTATTGCATTCTTTGTTATTGGATATGTTAAGAATGGTATGTTTGTGGCAATAGACTGGATAGCAGGTGCAACAATTTGGCAAAAATTCAGTGCTTACTTTTTAAGTGGTTTTTTCTCTAGTATCATCATTGACTTTATAACAGCGCTGATACTAACAAGTATAATAAGCTTTGCTACTAGAAAAAGTAGTTAATATACAATACACAAACTTTTACTATAGTTCTAAGCAACAAGAGTTTCTTTATATGATTGGAGGAACATATAATGGCGGTAGTGTACTAGAAGGAATGAAAATATTTGAAATTCCTGCATCGAAATGGGCAAAGTTCAAATGTACAGGTCCGTTGCCAGGGTCATTGCAGTCTGTGAATACCCAAATCTTTAAAGAATGGTTGCCTGGTAATCCGGATTATGAGATTATAACTGGAATGAATATTGAGTGGTACTCAAACGGAGATTGTAGTTCTTCTGATTATGAAAGTGAAATCTGGATTCCAGTAAAGAAAAAACAACAGAATTTTTAACAGCTGCATAAATTCCAATTTTGTTTGACTGGATAAAATGCGAAAAATGTGTGGTTGAATTAATGAATATTATATATATATCGTTACAAGTAACCCTACATAATTAGATGTAGGGTTACTTGTGTTAATATTTTGAATGTAACATAAGTATAAGGAAAAGAAAATATTTACTTCTCACATAAAATTTATTCATTCCATAAAAAAGTAAAGTATTGCCTTTATTCTCATTACTTTTTAACAATAACATTAGTTCATTTATAAATGTAACCACAATTCCATAACTGCGTCCAGCTCTTTACTTAACTCCTCTTTCCTAGAGTAAAGTTTATTAAGTTTCTCATAATGTGATTTTGAGTCCAACATAGCTAAATCAATTTCTCTTATTTCATTTTCAAGATTTTCGATATTGATTAGAGCTTTTGCATTTTCTGATTCCTTTTTTTTACTTTCATCAATATATTTTGATTTCTTAACTTTTTCCATTTTTGCCACCGGTTGTTTAAGCACTTGAGAGATATGATCATCTTTTACATTCTTATAGTAATCATAGTTGCCAGGATAACTTTTAAAATCATTTTTATCAATATCAATGACTCTTTCACCAATTTTATTGATAAAATATCTGTCGTGAGAGACGAAGCATATAGTACCTTTAAACTCTTCAAGAGCCTGCTCAAAGGTTTCTATTGAATCAATATCAAGATGATTAGTGGGCTCATCCAGTATCAATAAATTTACATCTTCATATAACAGTCTGCCAAGCTTAAGCCTTATCCTCTCTCCTCCGGATAAGTGCTTTACTTTCTTAAATACACTGCTACCATAAAACATGAACTTTGAAAGGTATTCCCGTGCTTTTCCCTCTGGAAAAGAAATATCTTCTCTGAAACAATCCAGCACAGTGAGTTCCTCATTTACAAAAGTAATATTCTGTGGTAAATATGCCACCATTACATTGGCACCTAATTCCACCACTCCGTCATCTGGAAACTCTTCACCTAAAAGTAGCTTTAAAAAGGTGGTTTTGCCGCTACCATTTGGGCCTATTATAGCCACTCTTTCACCGAAATTAATCATTAAATCTGCATCCTTAAAAATGACTTTATCTTCAAAACTTTTAGACAACCCTATAGCTTTGATTGTCTCATTCCCTGAACGATGTGCACCTTTTAAATTTAGTTTCATATTCTGTTTTTCAAAATTTGGTTTCACTATTTTATCTATTTTACTAAGCTTTATTTGTATACTTGTAGCTCGTCTAAAGAATTTATTATTATCAGCCCTCATAGCCCAATCTCTCAAATTCTTTACGGTCTTTTCCATGGTATCTATCTTCTTTTGTTGTTCTCTAAAATGTTCATATTGAATCCGCATATTCTCTTCTTTTTGTTTAACAAATGAAGAATAGTTACCCTTGTAGGTTATAGATTCCATATCCTCTACTTCTACAATTTTTGTAACTACATTATTAAGGAAATATCTATCATGAGATACGATAATTACAATGCCTTTATAGGACATAAGATAACTTTCAAGCCATTCAATTGAATCCATGTCCAAATGATTTGTAGGTTCATCCAGTAATAATATATCCGGATTATCAATCAAGATCTTCCCAAGCATTACCGTAGTTTTTTCACCACCACTTAATAAACTAAAATCTTTGTTTAAAAAGCTATCATTAAGCTTTAGACCCGTGCAAATCTTACTTAATTTTTCATCTACAAGGTATCCTCCTTTAACTTCATATAATTGAACCATTTCACTGTACTGTCTCAATGCTTTTTCCAAGGAAGTATCTTCTAAAAATTTCATATCCTCTTCTAGTTTACGCATTTTGTTCTCTATTTTATGAATTTCCTCAAAAGCTAAGTTTAAAATATCAATAACCTTTAAACTCTCATGATAATCCGGTATTTGTTCAAGGTAAGCAATTGTGGCTTCTCTTGGCAGGTTAATAAGCCCTTCATCATATCCATAGCTTGTGGCTTGCGGGTAACCTGGATAGTAATTCATAGGTTCTATTCCTGCTATTAATTTAAGGATAGTGCTCTTTCCACTTCCATTTAAACCTACTATACCGACTTTCTCTCCTGAATAAACTTGAAAGCTTATATTTTTAACAACAAGAGTCGCATCCATATATTTTTTTACTCCATTTAACGATAATTCAAACATAAAAGTCCCTTCTTTCATCCAAAATATATGTTACGCATTTTATGGTTAGGGCGAAAAAGCTTTTATTCACTAAGATTTTCTAATGTAATTTTAAAAATAAAAAGACCGTAAGAAGATTGCCTCTTCTTACAGTCTGAAATACTCTATTACTACTATAATTTATTAAAATCAGATAGAATTAAAAAATTTATGATCGTTAATTAAGCAATTTAATTCTGCTTATATATCTACCACCTGAATTTTTCAAAAACTCTAGATTAATATTTCAATATAGTTTCTCGAAATACTATAAATTATAATGTTGAATTTCAGTAAAATAAGTTGCCTTCTAAATGCCTCATTCCATAAAGAGCATAACAATAAAACCTAAATATAATTAGGTAAATTAAAACTCGTTATAAAACACATATTAATTTTAGATTAATATTAACAATTAGATGGTATCATAATTTACTATCCCCTTTCAACATTTTTCTTATTATATCATGTTTTGTATCTAATGTAAATAAGTTCAATTTATGGTATATTCGTATTATAACTAAAAAAATAATATGAACTCTTTATAATGCTAAAAAATTATTTATAAAAAGATTAATGTAAATAAATCAACAAAGAATGAGAGGGTAGTACAGGATACAGAAGAGCTTTTGGTTAAAGAAGTTAAAAAAGAAGGTGCCAATACTGTTGTAACATTTATTGGACAAGAGGATATCATATTTGACACTGCTTTATTTATAGGTGGTAGGCAGGCAACGGAACTTGAATCAAAATCAAAAATTATAGATAATAAGGGAATAAAATTTTTAGAGAAGACCTATACGTTTAAAGGTAATGCTGAGGCTATGGGACTTATGTTTAAAACATTAAGCCATAGAATCATTATTAACAAACAAATAGTAATATATAAATGAAAATATATTCGGATTATGTCTAACTTCATTAGTACACAAAATGATATATAACATTCCCATTTATTTTATTTCTATGTAACTATTTAATTACAAATAAAGGTTATAATGAAAATCTAGACAGGAAAAAACAATTGTTCAAGATATATATAAAGGGGTGTTTGTTATGAATAAAAGGTCTATATTAATGTTTTCTTTAGTAATGTCTTTAATGTTTATGGGAGGTTGTACTGTATCAAGTCCGGGTGAATTAATACAACCGCCTAAACTTTTAGACTCACAGCTTAAAAAGGATGATATAAACTCAATAGCAAAACAGTTAGTACCAGACAAATCAAAGCTAGTGGCTATATCAAAGATATCTACTGGAAATCCTGTTGTTAGTGTGGATGTTGATAATGATAAAAAAGATGAGATTATAGCATTCTTTGATCTCCCAGAATCTTTTGAAAAGGGATTTGTAGTAATTAAAGAAAAAGATGGTAAATGGAATAAAATATATGAGTACAAAGGTGAAGGAAGTAAAATAGTAAATAGTGAATTTCTAGTTATTAATGGTAAAAAAGCTTTATTATTTGGAAATCTAATCTCAACCCATGCAGGAGTAGCATATAACTTATTTACAGTTGATAATGATAATATTAAAAAAGTTGACTTAGGCACGTGGAATAAGATGGAGGTAGTAAAGACCTCCTTAGAAACTGATAAAAAGGAATTTGTATTTGCAGGATGGAAATTATATGCTCCAGATAATACTTATGTAATCGACCTAATTAGATTTGATGGCAAAAAAGTTACCTATGCTAAAGATTTATATAAAGAATACTTCAAAAACGTAGTTAAATATTATAAAGGTATAATAAAAGAAAATAGCCTCGATGTATCACAGTGGTACTTTTTAGCCGATTCACAAGTGAAAGCAAATATGTATAATGATGCTCTTATATCTATACAGAAAGGTATTGATGTTAATAATGATAAAAATAAAACGTTTGGCGCATTTTCGGATACAGAGTTTTATTTATTAAAGGCACAATCTTTAAATGGGCTTAAAAAATATGATGAATCAAAGACTGTTTCAGAGGATTCAGCGGTAAAGCAGATCAATAAACTAGAAAAAAACACGAAGGCTAAAGATGATAAAAATGATTTTAGTTATATGAATGATGAAAAAGTTTTAGCTGATATTTATTTAGAAACTGCGAAGTCATATTATAACTTAAAACAAGTTGATAAAGGAATGCAATATTATCAAAAATATCTGGCAATAATTAAAACCCTTGAGAATAAGGGTTATTTTGAAGATAGCATTGTAAAAGACAATGCAGAGAAACTACAGAAAATAAAATAATTATTGGGGTGTGGTGGTAAATGAATGAAAAGGTTCTTGTTGTTGAGGATGAAAAACATATTAGAGATTTTATAACTTTAAATTTATCATTAAGTAAGTTTAAAGTTATGGAAGCATCCTCAGGTGAAGATGGGTTAATTAAATATGAAGCTGAAAAACCTGATGTAGTAATTCTTGATATAATGTTACCTAATATTGATGGTTATGAGGTATGTAAAAGGTTAAGAGAAAAGGGTTATGATTGCTGTATAATAATGCTAACGGCAAAAGGACAAGATATGGACAAAATAACAGGGCTTGATATTGGGGCGGACGATTACATGGTTAAGCCATTTAATCCTATGGAACTTATTTCGAGGATAAATGCTAATTTAAGAAAAATAAAAAGAAATGACATTAATTCGGATATTCTTATATACGACCAATTAAAACTTGATAAAATATCAAAAAAAATTTATAGAAATGAATTGGAGATAGAATTCACTTTCAGAGAGTTTTGTCTTATAGAGGTATTGATGGGAAATATAAATAGAGCACTTTCAAGGGAAAAACTCCTAGATTTAGCTTGGGGAGAGGATTTCTTTGGTGAAATAAAGACTGTTGATGTCCATGTAAGGAGAATAAGAGAAAAAATAGAAGATAATCCATCGAAGCCTATTTATATAAAAACGGTTTGGGGAGTGGGGTATAGGTTTGGAAAATGAGCAGATACGTGTGAGGAGTATTAAGACAAGGCTTACAGTAAGTTACTTAATACTTATAATTTTGATTGTACTTGTATTTGAGGGTATTCTTATGATTAGTATAAAAAAATATTATAACAATACTATTGAAAATACACTAAAAAATCAAGCGGAGATATCAAGTGATTTTTACAAGAAGTACCTTGCTGATACAGACATTTTAAAGGCATCTAATGACATAATAGATAATTTTTCTTATTTAACAAACTCACAGATTCAGATTGTGAATACAAATGGAATAGTAATTAACGATAATAAGGGCGTTTCATCTGGAATAAAAATACAATCACCAGATATTGATGAAGCACTAAATGGAGAAATAGCAATTTTTAAAGGCACATATAAAGAAAGTATAATGGTAGTTTCAAAAAGTTTAATATCAAATGGTAGAACGGTTGGAGTTATACGGCTTATAACATCAATGGCAAAGGTAAATAAATTTCTTATAAGAATATATTTTGTACTCGCATTAATAGGAGTTATTGTTATTTTAGCCACAGCAAAACTAAGTATAATTATGTCTGAAACGATTATAGAACCCTTAAAAACTGTAACAAATGCAGCTAATGAAATGGCTAAAGGAAAATTTTCAATAAGAATAGATAAAAAATATAATGACGAAGTAGGTATAATGGCTGATACCTTAAACTATCTATCTGAGGAAATATTAAAAAATGAAAAATTGAAGAATGAATTTATATCATCAATATCACATGAACTTAGGACACCATTAACATCTATAAAAGGCTGGGCATTAACATTAAAAAGAAAGGAATTTACAGATGAGGTTAAAAAAGCGGAAGCACTTAATATTATAGTTGAAGAAAGCGAAAGACTATCATTGATGGTAGAGGATCTTTTAGACTTGTCAAAATTTCAAGCTGGCAGAATTACTCTTCACATAGATAAAATTGATATAAGCGAAATTTTAAAAAATATAATTATAGAGTTTCAGCCAAGAGCACAGAAAAGTGGAATTATGTTAATTTATAATACTGAAGAAACTGTATTTATTGACGGTGACAAAAACAGACTAAAACAAGTTTTTATTAATATATTAGATAATGCTTTAAAGTTTTCCAGTAGAGGGGGAACAGTTTGTATATGCCAGGTTGAGGAAAAGGAAAGTCTAACAATAACCATAAGCGATAATGGTATAGGTATAAGTGAAGAAGATTTAAAAAGCATTACCAAAAAGTTTTACAAAGGAAACTCTAAAAAATCAGGAAGTGGATTGGGCCTTGCAATATCAAATGAAATAATAAACTTGCATAAAGGAGATCTAGTGGTTAGTAGTGATTATGGAAATGGAACTAAAGTAGAAGTAAAGTTGCCCAAAATAAAAGGTGCTTTTATTAGCACCAATTAAGGTAAATCGGTTATGAAATATTATAATAGAGTTTCCAAATTTAGCTTTAGATTGACATAGATATAAAAAAAATGTATCCTATGTAAAGAAGGCTTTTTATGTATAAAATAACTAAATATGCATATAGAAAAAAAGAAAGCATAAAAATATACCCGCTAAAAAGATAGTTAATCAATGGTTATGTAATTTAACCATCGACCATCGGATATATAAAGGAGAGTTATTTATGATTAAAAAAGGAACACTATTTATAATAATTTCAATTATAAGTGTTAGCATGTATGGATGTTCGAATAAACAGGTAACAGCTGATAAGCAAGCAACAGCTGATAAGCAAGCAACAGTTGAGAAACAAGCGACAGTTGAGAAACAGGCAACAGCTGAGAAACAAGTAATAGCTGAGAAACAGGCAACAACTGAGAAACAATCAACAACTGAGAAACAATCAACAACTAGCCAAAATAATAAAACAAGTAATAAAACAACAGCTTCAAAAGAATCTAAAAACAAAACAGTAGTTAAGGAAAGTTTTTATGGTGAGTGGATAATTAAGAGTAATCCAGTAGGTTCTTCTGTAACTGCTTATGGTAGTGAGGATATAAAAAATATAGTTGGAAAAAAAGTTACTTATTCAGAAGTAAAAGCTAGTTATGGAACTAATATATGTACAAATCCAGTTTATAAAAAATCAAGTATTTCTAAATCAGATTTTGAAAGCGGTTATCGTGTTAATTTTAGCAAATTAAATATTGCAAGTTTTCCTCTTAAGCAGGTTGTTGTAGATGGATTAAGTGATATTGGCAGTCGTTTTTATGTAAAAGATGCTAATACACTTTTACTATTTAGTGGTGGATATTTTTTTGAATTAGATAGATTAAATTAGATAGATTAAATTAGATTGATTAAATATTGTTATACAAGCCACAGTATGGATAGTAGTTCTATACTGTGGTTGTTAAAACGCTTTATTTCGAAATTAATGATGGTTAAAAAATTTTTCTGCTTTTTTCACCCATTCTTCTGGATGATAATCACTTATTTCTGAATGATAATAACCTTTCAATTCAACTACTTTACACTTTTTAGTATAAGACTGGAATAACTTTGCGGATTGTTTAATACATTTCATTTCCTTACCACCATACCAGTAAATGGTATCTGCCTGATTGTCTCTTAAACTTTCTTTCATTTTGTATTGATAATAGGTATCAAGAATCCGAATTAGATTTTCAGTTTTACAGATGTAATATCTCTCATATACAACTCCGAAATCTCTTTAGGATACTGCATGCGTTTAGGAAGTATATTTAGGGCCCATTTGTTAAAAGTTTTGGAAAACGACCATTTGCCACACAATTTCATAACAAACACACTGCATTTTAAAAGAAATGGCTGAGGAATACAAAGTCCACCTTCTGATTGATTCTTTCTTGATAAGCATTTAACAGAGAAGCAATTTATATATAACTATGTTAAATATTTGAATAATTTCATAACTATCTTGTATAATTGAATAAGGATACATTAATAATAAATATTGAAAGAGGTGAAACAAATAAAAAAATTAAGTAATGATAATTTCTTTATAAAATGGAAGCCAATTCACGAAAAAGGTATTATTGCATATGAAATAAGGAATACAGTACCTTTAATACTATTCATTATTCTAATTAATAGTATTTATTTAATAAGATATCCAATGAATACAGAAGCTCATACAATTTCAATTAGATTTTCTGCATTAATTGTATTAATCTTTATAGTATCAAGTGTATTAAAATGGTTTAATTTCGAAAAAAGATATACGTATATAAAGAAAGTTTATGAAGAAAACATATAAAAAACTTAAATATAGAATTCAAATAACCTTAATATAATCCTACAAAATAGTTATAAATTGTGAATCAAGGGGATCCAAAATGGGCTCCCTTAAAAATCAGCATATTATCAACACTATTATTAAACATAGTCAATATATAAATGTAATGGTTAATGGAAAATGGTGTATTCATTTATGATGCAATATATGAATGTTACGTACCAAAACTTCTAAATTTATAAACGATAAAAATGATTATTCTCATTATATATAAATCCGAATTTTTTATAAAAATTATAAAGGTCACCTTTTGCTATTAGACCAACAAATGCTTCATCTAAGCAATTCATTCTGATATAGTCCATTATTTTTTCCATAATTCTAATACCAATTTTTTGTTTCTGAAATTTTGGTGATACCATTATATCATGAACATAAAAAACTGTTGCTCCATCTCCTACAACTCTTCCAAATCCAACGAGGGAGCCTTCACATTCAACACATAAACAATAACATGAATTGCTTATCCCTTTTCTGGTGACTTCTATATCTAATGCTCCCCAACCAACCTCTTTCCTTAATTCAATATATTGAGTTGTATCTGGTAATTTATCAATGAGTACAATATGATTCATAAATTTTCCTCCAAGATAATACGTAATTTTTTACCGCTGCTACATAAATAATTTATTCTCTATATAATATAATTAGTTTTACCTGTCTGGGATCTGTATTATTTTAAGGGATTACTCTATATTTTTTATCTTTTCAATATCTGAACTGCAAAGAATTTCAAGATTATTAAATATTTTTTCTGCTGACCAATTCCACCATTTTAAGGCTAACAGATATTGGATTAAATTATCATCAAAGCGTTTTCTTATGATTTTAGCAGGGTTTCCACCAACTATATGGTAATCAGGAACGTTTTTTGTAACAACAGAATTAGCAGCAATAATTGCACCGTTACCAATATGTATGCCAGGCATTACAACTACATTTTGGCCTATCCAAACATCATTACCAATAATGGTGTCTCCTTTTACTTTTATTGGTAGGTCATCAAAAATTGGTGTAGTTTTTTCCCAGCCGTTTCCCATAATATAAAAAGGATATGTTGTTACAGAACACATTTGATGATTAGCACCATTCATTACAAATTCAATGCCATGAGCAATTGCACAGAACTTTCCTATAATCAGTTTATCACCTAGAAAATCATAATGATGTGTAACGTGTTTTTCAAATTCTTCTGCACCATTTACATCATCATAGTAAGTGTAATCACCAACTTGAATATTTGGATTTTTAATAACATTTTTAATATAACAAACTTGTTTTATGTTTTCATTCGGATAAATACTATTTGGATTGGGTCCAATTTTATTCATACAATTTTACCTCCTGTATAAATCTTGTTGAATTAAGCTATATATTACCATATATTTAGGCTATATGCCATTTTTTATTAGTTGTAAAAATGCTTTATTTTAAAAATCATGGTATTATATAGTATATTAAACAAATAGTAAAATTTGAAAGGAATAAAATAATGGATTTTAAAGAAATTATGAAACAAAATAAAGGATATTCTTCAAAGAACACAGATATGCCATCAGAATTACAACAAAAGGCGAAAGAATTATGTTGGAAATATAATCAGACTGGACCATCTGAGGGAGAAAAAAGAAGTAGCATTTTAAAAGAATTACTTGGGACTTCACATCCTCTAACATTTATTGAACCATCATTTCATTGTGATTATGGTTTCAATATACATACCCATGGACTTACTGTGATTAACTATAATTGTGTGATACTGGATACATCGCCAGTCTATATCGGTGCAAATGCATTTATAGCTCCTGGGGTTTGTTTAGCGTGTTCAGGACATGCAGTTCTTCCAAGGCAAAGGGCAGAAGGAATTGGAACTTCCAAACCTATTATAATAGAAGATGATGTATGGATTGGTGGCAATGTTACTGTATGTGGTGGAGTTACTATCGGAAAAGGTAGCATTATTGGAGCGGGAAGTGTGGTAAATAAAGATATTCCAGCAGGGGTAATTGCAGTAGGTAATCCTTGCAGAGTATTGCGAGAGATTTCAGAAGAGGACATAATTGACTTATCAGCTGAGCAAGACAAATTCCACTTTGTAGAATTAATGTAATGTAACGTGTTACTCCTTACTTTGAAGGTATTATAAAAGCTAAGTAAAGTAATATAGCCTATAAAGTAGACAATTTAAATTGTCTACTTTATAGGCTATTTTATTATTCGATTTATATTTAATTAAAGGGGGGCTCTAATTAAAAAACAAATTACTTGTTAATTACTATATATTTATAATAACAAGTGATTGTGATATTAGTGTCTAATATTTATGTAAAGAATATGTGAATTATTTTCACACTATTTTCTTGCTAAATAAAATTATTCTGGGGTACCTTTAAAATAATAGAAGGAACTTTTGGTTAACATTACCATACTATAATATAAAAATTAGAAAGTGGTGATAATAGTGTATTTATGCCCATATGATACATCTTGGTTGTTAGCTCAAAGGTACAACACTGCACATACAGGAATTAGTGAAAAAGAGATGGATTTAAGAAATGTCATGCGTAGTCTGTGGGAACAACATGTTGCCTGGACGAGGATGACCCTAATAAGTATAATAAAAGATTTACCGGACGTAGATTTTGTTACCAACCGACTTCTTCGAAACCCTATAGATTTTGAAAGGGTATTAGAAGTTTTCTATGGTTACGAAATTGCTTCTCAATTTAGTGACTTATTTAAAAGCCATCTTGTCATAGCTGCGCAACTTGTTAAAGCAGCTAAGGCTGGCGATAGTAAAGGCTCAGCAGATGCTGAGAAAAGATGGTACGCAAATGCAGATGAAATTGCAGTTTTCCTTAGTAGAATAAACCCTTATTGGTCTCAAGAAAATTGGAAGGCAATGCTATATGAACATTTGAGAATGACTAAATCTGAAGCAGTTAATATACTTACCAATAATTACGAAGAAAGCATCACAGAATACGATGAAATTGAAAAGCAAGCTCTAAAGATGGCTGATGTTATGGCAGAGGGCATTGTTAAACAATTTCTATACTAATTTATAAAAATTTATGCCTATTAAGAAATATCCCAATATAGAATTAAGCAAATCATTTCTTGCTGGAGATTCCATGTGTGATGTTGAACTTGGTCACAATTTAGGGATTACGACGTTTGGAATCAATGTAAAGTCACAAATATTAAATTATACTTGCATAAGGTCTCTTTTAGAAATTGTTAAATATACATGAAAAAATTACTTTAGTCACAATAACCCCATATCTAATGATATGGGGTTTAATATATTTAAATTATGGTAATTATGGTATAATTATATACAATATGAGCTGCAAGGCAGCACGCAAAAGCGTCTTGTTTCTTCTTTGAAATGGAAGAAATACTGTTTCTATTAGTAAGCTATTAATAAATAGTAGTAATGCAAGATGCATGGAGTGATAGTTACAGTTAAATTCAAAGGAAATTTATTGGAAAAATTATAAAATACAAAAATGCAGTGTGTTCGTAAAACATGGCGAAATATATTTATATAGAATAGGGGTATTAAATTGAGAAAAATAGTGCTGTATAGTGACCAAATTATAAAAGAAAACCGAAAAATAGATTATGAACTTCTACGATTACTAAATAAAAAAAATCCATCAATAGGATATATTCCATCATGTTCAGATTTAACAAGAAAGTATTTTAATCCTAAAGTTCAATATTATAATGAATTGGGGATTAGTAACATACAATATTTTGATTTAGATAAAGAATATGATGAAACAAAGATTAACGATATATTTCAAAGTGATGCTATACATCTTTCTGGTGGGAACACATTTTATTTTCTATACTTATTAAAAAAAAGAAATCTTGTTAAATCATTACAATTGTATGTGGAACAAGGAGGAATATTAATCGGCATTAGTGCAGGAAGTATTATATTAAGTAAAACTATTGACATGGCACAATTCGGAGATGAAGATATTGTAGGTATAGAGGATAGAAGTTCATTAGGTATTGTAGACTTTCAGTTTATGCCTCATTGGAGTGATGATGAAAGTGTTAAGTATTTAGATTTATTAAAAGATTATTCAAAAGTAAAGAAAACAACAATATATGCATGTAATGATGGCGATGGAATAGTTATTGATGGTGACGATATTAAATTTATTGGTAATGTAATAAAAATCTAAAAGTAATCTTAATATATTTAGTGTAAGTCGGAGTTGAGGAAAATCATGACACAAACATTATAGAATTATACAAGGGGTGAAGTTAATGAAAAAGCTATTAATGATAAGTTTATCATTACTATGGAAAATATAGATGAAGTGTTTGAATTTTATAATGCTGGTGCTGAAAAAAGCAGATTAGAAAGAGGACTTGGAGTAGTTGAATTATATAGAACAAAAGAGATATTAAAGAAATTTATTACTAACACTAATAATAAAATTTATGATATTGGTGGAGGTATTGGGATTTATTCTTCTTGGCTTTCAGAAATGAATAATGAAGTACATCTTTTAGAACTAGCACCATCCGCAGTTGAATATGCAATTAGAAATCAAAGCAAAGATAATACTTTCATTGCAGAAGTTTGTGACGCAAGAAATATTAATAGAGCTGATGAAAGTGCAGATATTGTTTTGCTTATGGGCCCGTTGTATCATCTTCAAAATAGAGATGACCGGTTACAAGTTTTGAATGAAGCTAAAAGGGTTTTAAAGAAGGATGGTCTTTTATTTTCAGTAGGAATATCAAAATTCAGTTCTACAACCTGGGAACTGTCAACTTACGGAAAAGATAATAACTTTTTAGATGATAAGATATATAACAATATGATTGAAAATGAATTATCATCAGGTATTCATATACGACCAAAAGAATATCCATATTTTATTGCACAGGCATACTTCCATACTGCATTAGGATTACAAAAAGAGGTTGAAGCAGTAGGGTTTAAAACAATTCAAAAATATGCAATAGAAGGAGTGATTTGGTTTACACCTTGTTTAAATGAAAAATGGAAAGATAAGAACAGCAGGGAAAGATTATTAAACATTGTTAGGCTTACAGAGAATGAAGATGAAATTATAGGAATGAGTCCTCATTTTATGATTGTATCAAGAAAATAAACATTATAATTGATCGTGTTCCGAAGAAAATCCACAACGATATGGAAATATATAACATTAGCATTATAAATAGTTTTTTTGATTAGTGGTTTTATCATATTTCGTAACAAGTAACCCTGCATAATTTAATGTGGGGTTACTTGTATTAATATTGTGAATGTAGCAAGTGAGTTGCATTCACATTGAGGATATTGCTTATTTACTTATATTTAAATACCATTTTTACAATAATTAATACAATTTTTCAACCATTTAATAGTAGATTCTTCTCGTATAATAGCTCCGTCTAGAACCAGATAATCTCCAAAAACATCACTATTAAGAGGTGGAACGCTATCGTAGGGTTCCTTTTGCTCGTATAAAAAGGTAAGTCTCTCATTATGTTTAAGTAATTGATGTTCCAATAAATCGATTCTAGTGTTTACATCTAAATTACTTGAAAAATACATTCTAAGCCTAAAAATATTTTTGGGGGTTTGTTCCATAGGGACATCCTTTTTCAACCATTTTAAAAATTCATTTTTACCTTTTTCTGTGATATCATAAATTTTTTTTTCTAATACGTCCCCACTAATTTCGATATCATAAACTATAAGTTTTTCCTCGACTAATTTTTTTAATTCTGGATATATCTGACTGAGTTTTGCACTCCAAAATTCAGCTAATTGAAAATTAAATTCTTTTCCTATGTCATAACCAGTTATAGGTTTTCTATTTATTAATCCTAAAATTGCATATTTAAGGGTTCTCATTAACACACCTCTTTCTTTTACCTATTTATTATAACATGGTTTTTGTAAATTACAATTCAAGTTGATTACTATGATTATATAACATAATATATATAAATATTTATATATATTATGTTATATAACTTTGTTGACATGATTAGCACATTGTGATAATATTAACAAAACGATATAAGGGGGACAATACTATGGAATTGACAAAAAAAAGATGGGGTATTTTGATTGCAAGCTGTTTTATTAATTTATGCATTGGTTCAATGTATGCTTGGAGTGTATTTGCAGGTCCTATGGCAAAATACTTGAGCCAACTTACTGGTACCACTTTAACTGCTGGCGCTCTTGCGATCGTATTCACAGTTACAAATTCAGTAGGACCTATTACCATGATTACAGGTGGAAAAATTAATGACACCTTTGGACCCCAAAAAGTTATCTTTGTTGGTGGCTTGCTTTTTGGTGGAGGTATGATATTATCGGGTTTCGCCACCGGATTAGGCTTTTTAGTATTTGCGTATGGTATTGTAACTGGTCTTGGGATTGGAATGGTTTATGGATGTACAATCAGTAATTCAATTAAACTTTTTCCAGACAAGCGTGGATTTGTTGGAGGTATTACAACTGCATGTTATGGTTTTAGTGCAGTAATAGTACCACCAGTTGCAAATATATTAATCAGTAATTTAGGAGTGACAGCAGCCTTTAAGATAATAGGTGCTACATTCCTAATTATTGTATGTGTTTGCTCATTCTTTATTGATAAATGTCCAGCAGGATTTATTCCTGAAGGATGGACACCACCAGCTTCTCAAGGAAATAAGTTAAATCAAAATGATAAAGATTGGAAGGGAATGCTTAAAAGTCCTATTTTCTATCCAATGGCTTTGATATTGTTATGTGGTGCATTCTATGGGTTAATGTGTTCGGCTCTAGCTTCTCCTATAGCACAAGGCATGATTGGAATGTCAGTTGCTGCTGCAACTACTGTAGTTTCTATTTTAGCATTATTTAGTACAGGTGGTCGTGTTATTGCAGGTTATGCCTCTGATAAAATTGGTAGAATCAATACACTTACTGTTGCTTTTGTTCTTGCTATAATTGGACTTATATGTCTGTATTTTTCAGGACAAGGAGATGTTACAAGATTTTATATAGGTATTATAATTGTTGGAGTATCCTTTGGCGCATTCATGGCTGTTTTCCCGGGGCTTACTGCAGATCGATTTGGTACTAAGCACAATAGTGTTAATTATGGAATAATGTTTATTGGTTTTGCAATATCAGGTTATTTTGGACCAACAGTAATGAAAAATGTATATGCTGCGGATCATAGTTATCGAAGAGCATTTTTAATAGCTGCTGTTCTCTGTGTTATAGGTTTTGCATTAACTTTTGTTTATCGTTATGTATATAAAAAGGTAACTGCAATTAATATTAGTGATAGTATAACGTCGAAAAATTAATAATTTAACAAATATATGCTTGTTAAAAAATAATAATTAATGAATAAAGGAGAATAAAAATATGCAAAGAAAATATCCAAACCTATGTAAACCAATCAAAATTGGAAATGTGAATTTCAGAAACAGAATGTTTTCAGCTCCAATGGGAGGAACAGATATAACAGCTGATTGCACTATTGGACCTGCTTCAACAGCTTTTTATGAATTAAGAGGTAAGGGTGGTGCTGCAGCAGTTACTGTCAGTGAATGCGTGGTTCATCCAGAAACAGATGGCTCGCATATGTTTCATCTTGATCTGGAAACAGTAGGTTCACTTGCAAGTTTTACCTACACAGCAGATGCTATACGTCGTCACGGTGCAATTGCCAGTGTAGAATTATCTCATTCTGGACAATATGCTGGAACTTATTTAACTGACAAGAATAAAAAACAAGGACTAGCTCAATGGGGTCCAAGTGCTACCACTCGTCCAGATGGTCTTCCAGTAAAAGAACTTACTCAAGAATTGATTGATGACATAGTAGCAGCTTATGGAAATACTGCTGCACTTGCTAAAAGAGCAGGTTTTGAAATGGTTATGGTTCATGGTGGACATGGATGGTTAATTAATCAATTCTTGTCTCCTTACTTTAACCACAGAACAGATAAATACGGCGGTCCTCTAGAAAACAGAGTGCGTTTTGCACAGGAGGTTCTTGATAGTGTCCGAAAGGCAGTTGGGGTAGGCTTCCCAATTGAGTTTAGAATGAGTGGTTCTGAATTATTTGAAGATGGCTATGATCTTGCAGAGGGTGTTGAAATTGCTAAATTAGTAGAATCAAAAATAGATTTACTTCATGTATCTGCAGGAACTTACCAAAGAGGATTTGGATTAACACATCCTTCTATGTTTTTACCACATGGATCAAATGTTTACCTTGCAGCAGAAATTAAAAAACATGTAAGTGTTCCAGTTGCAACACTTGGTGGCTTAAATGACCCAGAAATGATGGAAGAAATCATAGCTAGTGGTAAGGCAGATGTTGTTGAAATGGCTCGAGCACTTTTAGCTGACAATGAACTTCCGAAAAAAGTTATGACAAATAAAGATAAGGATATTGTAAAATGTTTAAGATGCTTTACATGTATGGCAGAACGTGCTATGACATCTACAAGGCGTTGCACTGTTAATCCATTAATTGGACGTGAGCTAGGTGGATCAGAAGTTATTCCTTCTCCTCATCCAGGTAAAGTTCTAGTAGCAGGTGGTGGACCAGGTGGACTTGAAGCTGCTATCACTGCTGCAAAACGTGGGCATAAGGTAATTCTTTGTGAGAAATCTGATGAGTTAGGTGGAATACTTAAAGGAGAACAAGCAATCCCATTTAAGTATGAAATGTATGAGTTAGGTGTAACTCTTGGTAAATTAGCAAAGGATGCTGGCGTTGAAATTCGATTGAATACAACTGTTACAAAAGAATATGTTGATAAAGAAAATGTTGATGCATTAATTATAGCAGTTGGTTCAGAACCACTTGTACCGCCAATACCAGGTTTACATGGTGATAATGTAGTTGTTGTTAATGACTATTATTTAGAGAAGGACAAGGTTAAGAGTGAAGTGGTAGTTCTTGGAGGAGGTCTTGCTGGATGTGAAGCAGCAATACATCTTGCACAAGAAGGTAAGACTGTACATCTAGTAGAAATGAGAGCAGAACTTGCTCCAGATGCAAATATTAGGCATCGTCCTATTTTACTTGGGGAAATAGAAAAAAATAATAAGATTCATGTTCATATGGAATATAAGGGATTACGTGTAACACGAGAAGGAGTTGTCTGTGCTGATGTAGCTTGCGTGGAACATCTAGTTCCAGGTACTACAATAATCTGTGCACTTGGACAGAGAGCAAGAAGAGATGTAGTAGAAGACTTAATTGACTGTGCACCTTTTGTTAGAGAAATTGGTGATTGTGTAAAAGCATCTACCATAACAACTGCAATATATCAAGGATATCATGCAGCTCTTGATATATAGGTATGAGCTCTAATCCATGAGTAAGTAACATTTTTAAGTAATACAAAATTAAACCCTCAGACTGGATTTCTCTTAAGAAGGGAAAGGGGTCTGAGGGTTTTTAGTGTCATGAAATGCTAAAAATTAATCAGTGGAAGTATTATATATTTTCCTCGGATGTCTTATCTGGAATTACTGTCCATCCAATGGAGTGCCAAAATTCTTCCAAATCAAAAGTGCTATTTTGGGTAAATATAAAACCTGTATTAATTCCAACTTTTTTTAATTCGGATAATGAACGATCTACCATTATTTTGCTTATTCGTCTGATTTCATATTTATCATAAACAGCGATATGGTAAATAAAACCTCGTATGCCGTCATGTCCACATAATAGAAAACCAATTATTTTTCCTTCCACTGTACATGCTACTGAACTAACTTTGGGATTCCTTTTTAAGTAGTTCATTAAAACTTCCTTTTTATAAAAATTTTTAGAAACTACAGAATTAGAATCTATGTTCCTTAATGAAAGGACGTGCTGCAAATCTGATTCTTCCATGGCCCTAATTAGTATTTCAATTTCCATTTAACTCACCTCAGATTAGTATAATTATTAGTTGGTACAACAAATAATTATACACTTTTAAATATTCTTTTCAATAAAAGAATATTTAAAAGCATTGAGATGAAAATAGATTTAGAGTATAATTAATTTGGAAATAGAACAATAATTTACATACTTATTTAAAATTATACAAATAGTTAAATATTAAACGTGGGAGATGTAACATGAAAAAGATTTTTAAAGTATTTATAATTATGATTTTAGCTTTCGTTGTGAGTATACCTATGCAAACAATGGTACAAGCTAGTACATTTACCAGTATGAGTTCTAAAAAAGATGTGGCAGCTAATAAACCTTGGTCAGTGAGCTTTAATAAGGCTTTAAGTCTTCCAACGGTAAATACCACGAATATTAAGGTGGTTGATGAGGATAATAATTACATAGAAATTACAGTTGTCCTAACTAATAACAATAAAACTGTAGTAGCTCAACCTGTTAAAAATTATGAATGTGGTAAAACTTACACGTTGATAGTAACAGACCAGGTTAAGTCTAGCGACGGAAAAGTTCTTCCGAGTGAAGTAAGAATGGATTTTACAACCAAAAGTTTACCTACTAAACCAAGTGAGTTTACGGTATGTATTGACCCAGCCCAATACTATAGTACAATCACTAGTAAAAGTGGTGTCAAAGCTAAGGATATAAATCTAAGTACAGCATTAAAACTAGGTACAATACTAAAAGCAAGAGGATTTAATGTAGTATATACAAGAAATAGCGATGAAGTATCTTGGACTCAAAGTGGTGAGGATGATGCAAAAGCACTAATTGCTAAAAATGCAAATGCTGATGTGTTTTTAAGTATAAATACGAATTCGTATACTCCAGATTCTGCTGCGAATGGAATTGAAACGTATTACACAACTGACAAAAGTGCGAATAAGTCACTCGCGTCTTCGGTACAAGCTGAACTAATAACAGCAACAAAAGCTAAGGATAGGGGAATACAAGTAGGAGGCAGCACAGGTGATTTTTCAATATTAAATAAGACAAGCTGTCCTGTGATAGTTGCAGAGTTGGGATTCATAACTAATCCATCTGAAGAAATATTATTAGAAAGTCAGCAGTATCAAAATAATGCTACAAAGGCAATCGCTAATGGGTTAATGAGTTATGCTGGATTTGCAAATACTGACACTGATTATGATAATACTTCAACAGTAAGTTCAGCTGCAGATATACTTGTTAATGTACACGCAGGTGATAAATATACTTTGCCTGCAACTACAAATGTTACTATGAGCAATAATACTAAGAAAACGCTTGGAGTAACATGGCCTAATAATGTATTCAATATAATTGATGCAGGTACTTACGACTATTATGGAACTATAAACGGGACTAGTATAAAAGTAAAAGCTATAATTACTGTAGGAGCTGCAATTACAACAACTACACCGATTATAATAACTACACCAACTACAGAATTGCAATCTACGGTAATCGGAGAAAAGTTATTTATATATTTGACTCCATCAGCCAACGTTGTTAGTACACTAAAGGCAGCAGTAAAATTGCATGATGGAGTAACAATAAACAACTGTGTTTATTTTTCAAGCGAGGCAATGCGAAGAATAAGTGTACCAGTACCTATAGGGGTATGCAACACACATCAATATTTAAATTATTTAAATAGTAATAAATGGTCAAAAACAAAGGATATTAAAGAGCTTACACCAGGAAGCCTTTGTTTTACAACAAATGATGGTACCGGATATCCTACACATACTTTTGTATTTATGGGATGGGTTAATGACGGAGATTACACTATAGCATATATTGCAGACAATCAAGGACAAGCTGTACACACACGAAGTATGTTAGCAACAGGTGATACAGATGCTTTCGCTTTCTTTATGTCCAAATAGCAAAAGAGTTTGTCTACTTCACATCCAAGATATGGTAGAGTGCCTGACCCTTGGTAAGTAGGGCTGCAAGTTCTGAATTATTAAAGGAAGAACTTGAAAAGATTGAGGATTATCTTTACAAGGTAATTATATAAAATATCATAAATTATGATATAATTAACGAGACCTACAAAATGTAAAATTCAAAAGCATATATCATTCCTAATAGTGGAATGATATATGCTTTTAATTTTGGGTGTGTTATATAGTGTAATTGAAAATTTACTATAAGCCCTTTTTTATTGTATAATTAAGGCAAAGTAGAAAAGCTAAATATATAAGTTAGCTATTTTGATAAAATGGTTATAAATAATCATAAAAATAATGGAACATATGGAGTTGATATTATGAACTATACAGAGGCTCAAGATAAATTGAATGAAGATAAGTTTAGTCACAAATGTATTTTAGTTAAAGGTAATTCTGCAAGTGGCAAAACAACTCTTGCAACTACTAAATACAAGCATCTGATAGAAAATGAAAACATTAAAAGTTCAAATATATTATGTTTGTTTATGAATAAATATCAAAATATAACATGGACCAAAGAGATGATTTTTAATACTTCTGGTGAGATTAGAAAAAGCTCTTATTATGGATTTATTAGGAGAGAGCTATCTCTCTATTGGCCTTATGTAGTAGAGAATTGCAAGGAAATAAAAATTAATATATTAAAGCCGGAGTTTGCATCTTTTGATGCTACGAATTATGCTATGAAAGCCTTAGTAGAACATTTTAGAAAAGCTAAAGGATATTTTCAAGATATAACATCAACTTCTTCAAAAATAGCATCAGATTTAATTTCTAACATTAATAATGCTGCGCTATCATTAGTGCCTTTCAATGAAATAGGAACTAGACTTTATAATTCATTAGAGGTAAATGATTTCTTAATTAAAGAAACATATAATCAATTGGACGAAGTAACTATGTATTATATTTCAAAGTTACTCTGTAATGGTGTTGTAGATTATGGACTATCATTTTATTTATATAATAATTATTTACTTCATGATCCAAGATATAATAGTATAAATAATATAAAATATCTTATAGTAGATGATATAGATGAATCATCGCCTGCAGAGCAAGAATTGATATTTAAGATCATTAATAATGTGGAAAGAGCGTATTTATTTTATAATCCTAAAGGAGGCCTTTGTAGTTATTATGGAGCTAATATTGATTATTTGAAGAGTAAATTAACTATTGGACATCACGAGATTATTTTAGATGATCATTTTTGCTGTGATGATGATTTTATTAACCTCTCTAGAATAATAGATAACAGGGCTCACAATCTCTTTATGGAGGACAAAATAAATGAAGATTTTCCAGCCTTTATAGATATGACATCACAACTTAGATCGGAAATGATCCAAAAGATAATGTTAAAAGTTGAAGAGCTCTTAAATCAGGGACTTATTCCAAGTGATATAGCAATAATATGTCCTTTTAATGATTTCATTATTTCCTATGAGCTTTTGAAAAAAGCTAAGGAATTAAATATATCAGTTATGGAGACTTCTAAAAAGGATAGGTTTATAGATAATGAATATTTACACCCTTTAATAGTACTCGCGGTATTGTGTAATGATTATAAAAGTATCCTTTTAACAAAGGAAGATTATAAAAACTTTTTCTCTTTTATGTTAAGGCTAGATGTTATTCGAGGGTCTTTACTATATCCGTTTGTAACTGAAAGTGGATTGCAAGATCTTAGTCTTGAAATTGAAGAGAGAGTAGGGGGTGAGGCAGTAGGCAAATATAATGAGTTAAAAGAGTGGATAGAAAATTATAAAGTTAATTTAATGGATCACAAGGGTTCCCTTGGCGAATTTTTCAGAAAAGCATTTTCAGAAGTTCTTATAAGGTTACCAAAAGTTAAAGAACATATAGAGGACTATATAGGTTTATATGAAAGCTGTGAAGGCTTCATAAATACTTTAGATAAATTAGAATTTAAAGGGAAATCTTCAGAGGAGAGGTTTATAGAATTTATTAGGGGCCAGGGAAGTGGATTTTATTCCATGAATGAGATTCAAGAAATGTTATTACAAGATAATAGTATAGTTTTAACATCTCCTTATACCTATTTGACCTCTAATTTAAATAGTAAGGTTCAGATTTGGACAGATATTAATAGCAATATGTGGTCTTCTAGAAATGCCCACGAGTTATCAAATTCTTATGTATTAAGGAGTAATTGGAATATTGATGATTGCTATACTGAAAGGGAAGAAAATAATAATGTTTATGGAATTCTAATGTCTGTGGTTAATTGTTTATTAAGAAAATGTAGAGGTGAATTATACATATATGGTAGTGAATATTCTCTAAGTGGATTCCAGCAAGAAAGTAAATTTGCAGATATTCTTATAGAAATATTAAGTGAAAGAGGTGAAACCATTGATAAAGGAGATAAATGATGAAGTTAAAAAAATAGTTTATAGGGATGACCAATTGCCTATAATGTTGTATCGAGGAGGAACTATGGCAGTGCCAGCAGTTCCGGGTGCGGGAAAGACTTTCATAATATGTAATCTAGTATGTGAAATTATAAAGGATAAGGTCCATAAACCTGGTAAAATACTTATAGTAACTTTTATGAATAGTGCAGTTAACAATTTTAAACATAGAATCTCTATGGTGTTACAAAATAAGGGTATAAATGCAACGAATGATTATGAAGTCATGACTATCCATAGTTTAGCACTGAAAATTTTAAAAGATCGACCAGATGTAATGGGGGTTAATGAGGAATTTAAAATATTGGATGATGTTAATAAAAGTTTATATTTAAATAATTGTATATCAATGTGGCGAAGAAAAGGCGGAGAGGCAGTATTTAAAAGTATGATATCTGATAAATCCTTAAATAAATACACAGGGAAACAAGATAAGTGGTGGAATGATTTTTTTACAACAGTTGATACGACTATTGGAGAACTTAAGATAAATGACATTTCTCCTGAAAAATTAAAGGAAGATATAAAATTATTAGATCAAAATAATATCTTAGTGAATATATCTGAAATTTATGATACTTACAGTAAAATTTTAAAAAGTGAGGGGTATATAGATTATAATGATTTGCTAATTCTTGCGTATAAACTTTTAAAAACTGATGACACAGTTAGGGAAAAGGTGCAAAAAAAATATACCTTTGTCTTTGAAGATGAATGTCAAGACTCTAATTTAATTCAAGGAAAAATACTAAATTTAATTTCAGAGAAAAGTGGTAATTTAGTAAGAGTTGGAGATGTTAATCAAAGTATAACAGGAACATTTACAGCGTCTGACCCTGAATATTTTAGGGAGTTTTGTGGCAAGGCAAATAATGCATTCAAAATGTTTATGGCGGGGCGTAGTACAAATCATATTATTGATTTAGCAAATGAACTTGTTGAGTTTACAAACAATAAGCATGGAGAAGAAAAGTGTAGAAATGCATTAGTAAATCAAAGAATTAAAAGTTTGGATGATAAGCTTGAAACCAGCCAAGATAACTATGGTATAAGCACTATGATTTGTAATTCAAGAGAAGAAGAAACTAAAAAGGCAGTTCGCGTGGCTATGAAATTTAAAGAAAAATTTCCTGGGAAAACATGCGCAATATTAGTTCCTTTTAATAATCAAGTTAGAGAAATAGCAGATATTCTTAGATTTTATAATATCGAATGTGATGAGTTATCAAATAGATCAGATAAAAAAATTAAAGTTACGAGTACACTAGGATATATACTGCAATTTATTTCAAGACCACAAGATAGTGTTTTATTTAAAGATTTAATTAAGAATGTTTTCTGCGAGGAACAAAATGAAGAAAGTGAAAAATTATTCCATTTTATTTGTGGTTATGATGTTGAAAAGCTGATGTACCCAAGTTGTGGCAAAATAAATGAACTGGACATTCCAGGAGAAATATTAAACTCTAAGGTGTATAAACAATTTATTAGTTCTATGGATTTAATTAAAACAATCTTTGAATATCCTCAGACACATTTTGATAGATTAATTTTATATATTAGCGATGTTCTAAATTTTACGCTTGAAAACAGAGCAATGGCAGAGGCAGTTGCGTCTTATGTTAGATTTGCGTCTATTGATAATAGTGGATTTTCATTAGCGTTTGTAGCAGAGCAATTGCTAGATGGAAAGAATGGTATACTTGATCATATCTCAGGTATAATATACGACTTAGAGGGGTATGAACCATCCCCTGATAGAGTAACAATATCAACTTGTCATAAAGCTAAAGGGCTAGAATGGGATTGTGTATTAATATTAAATATTACATCTTATCAGTACCCTTATATGACAAATGGTAAATTTAAAGACTATTATTATTTAAAGGATGAATTTAAAAACCCGACAGTTCTCTGCAAAGCCCAAATCGCCAAAATTCTAGGTAATAATATTTGTGAAGATCCATTAAAAGAAGCTAAAATACAAATAATAAATGAAAAAATAAGACTCTTATATGTAGGGATAACAAGGGCCAAAGAATATTTAATCTTAATGGCAACGCAGTCTAATGAGGGAAAATGGAATGAAGATAAACCATCAAAGTATTTTTATGTTCTTCAAGATTACATAAATAGTCAAAGGGGTGTTTTATAAATGTTAGACATTAGAAAATTAAATCATGTCTATTATAGTCAAAATCTTTTAAACACTTTTGATAAATGTCCTCTTAAATTTAAAATAAAATATTTGGATAATATTAGATGGAAAAAAGATTCAATAGATGATGAGGATTATTATGAGAATATGAACATGGGACTGGATTTTCATCTCATATGCCAAAGATATTTTTCAAATATTCCTTTGGTTATAAATGAAAGTAATACTGAATTACTCCACTTTACAAAGTCGCTTCGAGAAAAATTTACAATTATAGATGAAAATATATATTTGCCAGAGTATGAAATTAAAATGAGAAAAGATAATATTAGGATTCAAGCAAAGTATGATTTAATAATTATTAAGCCAAATAATAAAATAGAAATATGGGATTGGAAGACAGAAAATAGGAAACTTGATTATAGTGAAGTAAGCAAAAGAATGCAAGCTATTGTTTATATGTATATAGTAGGAGAAAGGTCTTTAGAAATATTTGATAGAGAGATACCATTTGAAAATATAAGTATGAGTTTTTGGCAACCTCAGTTTAAAGAGGATGTCATCACTATTAATTATTCAAAGAGTAAGCATAAAATATATGAAGAAAAAATTATAGAGATAATACGTCGGCTTACTAATTATGATTTTAGTTTAGATTTCAATATTGAATTGTATAGAAAGATGTGTAAGTATTGTGAATTCGCAGGGGATACCCAGGTATGTGATGCTTTTATTTAGTGCTTCATAAATGTGGATGAGTAAGTATGAAATATTAAAATAGAGTCAAATATATTGTTAAGTGGATTAAAGAAACTTTGTAACATTTTATAATATAAAGCTTTTAGTGTATTATCCTATAATAGACATAATATTATTATTAAATTTAAGAAAAAGAAATGGAGAGATATGATTTGAAAGGTAAATGTTATTATTGCAACGAGAAATTATCAGAAAGAACCGTTAAAAAGCATATTAAAGGCTGTAAAGTTAGGAAAGAAAAGATAGGAGAGTCTATCGCGAGTTCTAAAAAAACTAAGGGTCAATATATTTTGTCTATACTTCCACAGTATGGATCAAAAGAATATAGTTTGTATATAGCTATAGATATAGATTTAACTTTAAAGAATCTGGATAGTTTTTTAAGAGATATTTGGTTAGAATGTTGTGGACACTTAAGTAGTTTTATTATTGATGACATAAACTATGACTCCTCAGTAGACGATGAATTTGAACTTTTTCCTCAAACCGAAACAATGGATTTTAAATTAAGACAGGTGATTTCTGTAGGTGATAAATTTAAATATGACTATGATTTTGGTTCTACTACTGCATTAAAACTTGAAGTTATAGATGAGTATGCGGTAGGGGAGAATTATAGTCAAATAGAAATATTATCTAGAAATGATGAAATACAAAATTTTTGTGCAAATTGTAATCAAAAGGCAAAGTATTTTGATTATGAAGAAGAAAAGTATTTTTGTGAGGATTGTATAGATGAAGACGCTGATATGGTAGGTGAATTTGAATATACAAATTCTCCCAGAGATGGAGTTTGCGGATATGTAGGAGACAGAGATACAGAAAAGCAGTACTTGCCAGGAAATAAATTTAAGATTAAAAAAACTAAAACAAAAGGGCGAAAGGATATAGTTCCATTTATAGAGAATGATGAATTGGAAGTGGATGATTTTAAAGGGGACTTTGCATCTTTTTTAGATATTGCAATGGATGATATGAATTCAGAAGTTGGATATAAAGCAAAAAAATTATTAAATAGATTAAAAAGAGGGAAGTTTACACATAATTTAAGAGAATTATTAGAATGTGATACAAAAGATGAATTATTAAAAACAACATCTATGCTAAATATTACGAGGGTATCTAAGTTTAATAAAGGCCAACTAATAGAAAAACTTTTAGATGTATATGAAGAGAAAATAACAAAGACACTATATTTAATTGATAGTGAAAGATATGAATTTTTAAAAAGGATAATGGAAAACCAGGGATATATATCTTTTGAAGATGATAAGTTCACATCAAATCCAGAATATTTTTTAGAATGTGGATTTGTATTTGCAGCGATGAGAGAAGATGGTATATATTTAATAATGCCAAATGAAACAATAAATGCTATAAAATCTATAGATAATGTGGAGTATAGAAAGATATTAGCTAAAAACACAGAAATAATAAAGTTGATGTGGGGAATGACCTATAACTATGGGGTACTATTTATGAGTGATTTTATAAAGATGCTTAATAATTATATTGACTATTCTTTAGATGAAACTGATATTTACGCAGTAATTGTAAGTGGTGCAGATTATTATGATGGGTATATGCTGCAAGGGAATATAGCTAGTAGTATAATGGTTCCTCTAGAAGATATTATAAATATTATTAATACAAGAGATAATACTTCAAGCGATAGGGATTTCTGTATTATAGAAAAGGCTGAGCTACTTGAAGCTGCTAGTGGGGAATATTTAATTGAAAATAAAATAGGTATGAGATTAAAAAAGTACTTAGAGAATAATTGGGAAATAGAAGAAACACAAATTGAAATGATTATAATTAATTTATATGATGATATTCAAGAAAATGAAAAAAAAGAGGTAATAGAGAACATCATAGGTGCATTGGGAGATATAAGTGAAAATGATCTTCAAAAATTTTTAGTAGAAATAAATAGTTTTATAAATAACACTAGACTTTGGAGACTAAAAGGATATACTTTTAATGAATTAAATTCAGAAGATAATAATACTTCTACTCCTAAGATAGGAAGAAATGATCTTTGTATTTGTGGAAGCGGTAAAAAATATAAAAAATGTTGTGGATCTAAGGTTATTAACTTATTTTAATTATATTGTTTAGTATCCTATACATATTTTTCTTAAAGTATAATTTTACGGTAAGCCTCAAATGGCTTACCGTAAAATTATCATATTATCAAAACTATTATTAAAAATAGAATGATCTATTTTTGTAAGCTTAATTATTTTCCACTGGCACCATAATTTGATAACATTCTGGCACTAGGATCATTTACGTTACAGCCTTCCCATTCTTTATTTGGCATCCAAAAATCTACTATCATTTCTGCTTGTAATGGATAATATTTTTCAAACAATTCTCTGTATAACAATGATTCTTTTGTGAATGGTTTAGAATTATATTTATACTTTTTACATAGTTTTTCAAATTCTTCATCAGAATAGCAATCTTCTGCATATTCTTTTAAATAGTCCACCATAGAATGCCCTACAGCATCGCTAAATGCTGCCTTTTCACGATATAAAATATTATCTGGTAGATAATCACCTTCAAACGAATGTCTCAAAAGGTATTTACCCATGTTGTATTTGTTTAATTTCTTTTCAGGGTCTATGGACATAACATACTTTACAAAATCTAAATCCCCAAATGGTACCCTTGCTTCTAGAGAATTTGAGCTGATGCAACGGTCTGCACGAAGTACATCGTACATATGAAGCTCCCTTATTCTCTTTTGTGATTCCTTTTGAAATTCCTCTGCATTTGGAGCAAAATCAGTATATTTATATCCAAATAACTCATCAGAAATTTCACCGGTTAGAAGCACTCTGACATCAGAAATCTCGTGTATTTTCTTGCAAATCAAATACATTCCCATACTTGCTCTAATAGTTGTAATATCGTATGTTCCAAGAAGTTTAATAACCTGTTCAAGTGATCCAAGAACTTCTTCTTTTGTCATATATATAGTGGTGTGATCACTATGAATGTAATCGGCAACCTCCTGTGCATATTTAAGGTCAATTGCATCTTCAGTCATACCTATGGCAAAGGTTTTAATTGGTTTTCCGGGATACATTTTTTGAGCAATTGAACATACAAGGGAGCTGTCGAGGCCTCCACTTAACAAGAAACCTACAGGAGCATCAGCATCCATACGTTTTTCTATGGCAGTTACAAATTTATCATGAATTTTGCTGCAGATAACTTTTAAGTCATCATTGCAATAATCACCCTCGATTTCTGCGATATCGCAGTAGCATGTAAATTTACCATTAGCATAATAATGTCCTGGTGGAAATGATATGATTTTGTACGTAAGACCAATTAAATTTTTCGCTTCACTTGCAAATATGATTTTACCTGATTCCGAATAACCATAGAAGAGAGGACGGATTCCAATTGGATCTCTTGCTGCAATGAAGGTGTCCTTTTTTCCATCATATATGATAATTGCGAACTCTGCATCTAATTTTGAAAACATATCTATCCCATATTCATAGTACATTGGAAGCAATATTTCGCAATCACTATCAGAAATAAACTTATGTCCTTTTTCTATTAGGTCTTTCTTAATCTCACGGAATCCGAAAATTTCACCGTTACAGATGGATGCATCTGTATTCCTTGTGTATGGTTGCATTCCGCTAAAACTTAAATCCATAATAGAAAGTCTTTGAAACCCTAAAATACCAGACGGTAAAGTAAGAATCTCTGTCATATCTGGTCCTCTCGATTCGGTTCTTTGCAGAGCCTCTGCAAATTTATCATGTTTCATATCTGTTCCTGTATAACACATAATTGTACACATATTAATATCCTCCTTTTAGTCGGAACACGGGGTAATTAAACCCGCTCGCTCCGCTCACAAATTACCCGTTAAAGTCCATTTAGGACTTTAACCTCCTTAATTTTAGATACAAAAAAAAGCCCTCATCCTATAAAAAATAGGACGAAAGACTTATACTTCCGCGGTACCACCTAAATTAGCTTAAAAAGCTCACTTTAATCAGTACGGAATTAATATAAATTCGATACTGTCCAAGATGTAACGGTTTGGCTCCGTCCAATACTACTCTTAATAAATTTCGTTTGGAAGCTCCGGGATGTTCTTCACCATTTGATTAGTATCAGTCTCTCACCACCACTGATTCGCTTTGACTATTTCATAATAACTACTCTTCCCATCAAGGCTTTTATATTGATTATATGAATTTTGTTTTTGAATTCCTTTCATTTTACTTCGTATTTTATAATTCGTCAATAGTTTTATGAATTATTTCTTTAAATAAAATTCATTTTTGAAATATCATCTTATCCTTTTAAAGATCCACTAAGCATACCTTGTATAAAATTCTTCTGGAAAAAGAGAAATAATACAAGTACTGGAACTAATGCCATAACAGCTCCAACCATAATAGCCCCATAATCTACTATATTTCCACCAGCCCGCATTAATGCTAAAACTAGCGGAATAGTAAAAGAATCTTTAGTATTTAGAACAATCAATGGCCATAAATAATTACCCCATTGTTGAACAAATGATAAAATAGCTAAAGAAGTAAATGCTGGTTTCATAGTTGGTACAACAATCTGAAAAAACATCCTGAAATCATTAGCTCCGTCAATTCTTGCGGATTCCATAAGTTCATCCGGGAACGCCATAAGGTTCTGACGCATTAAGAATACTCCGAAGATACTAGCAAGTGCTGGCAAAATAACTGCTGACGGACTGCTAATTAAATTCATTGCTGAAAGTTGCATAAAAAGTGGTACTAATGTAACTTGTTGCGGTATGAACATGGAGCATACACAAATAAAAAAAAGAACGTCTCTCCCTTTGAATTTATATTTAGAAAATGCAAAGGCAGCCATTGAATCAATTATACAGACCAAAACTGTATATACCGTGGCAATAAAAATACTATTAAACAAATTTCTCCAAATGTTAGAGAATGCCATAAGGTTGATGTAATTTTTAATAGAGTTCGTTCCTATAACAAATGATTTAGAACTCTGGAAAATTTGTGTGTTTGTATGAGACGATGCAATGATAGTCCATACAAACGGAAAGAAACAAACTATAGCAACAATTGTTAATGTAACATAAACAATTCCTGACCCTTTTACTCTTTTAGATTTTTTTATTTCAGCCATAACTTAATCCCCTTTCGTCACTTTCATCTGAATAAAGGTTAAAATAGCAATCATAACCGCAAGAATATATGCTCCAGCAGATGAAACACCATAGTTAAATGAAACAAATCCCGTGTTGTACAAATATTGAACAATTGTTAAAGTTCCATCAACAGGTCCGCCTTTAGTAATTAAGTTTGTCTCTGTGAATAACTGAAGTACCCCATTTACTGATAAAACTACTGAAAATAGTAACACTGGTTTTACTCCTGGTAATGTTATTGAAAAAAACTGTTTTATTTTAGTAGCTCCATCGATAGCAGCTGCCTCATATAAATCAGCAGCTATATTTTGTAGTCCACTTAAGATTATAATGGCGTTATAACCTGTCCATCTCCAGGTTAATGCAGTAATAATTACAATCTTTGATAACCATGCTACATTCATCCATTCAAGGGATGATCCACCTAGCATACTAATTAAGCTATTAATTAAACCATCTTTACTATTACTAAAAAAGAGTAAAAATACAATAGAATAACTTACTGTATCTATAAGTACAGGCATAAATACAAACATTCTAAAAAATCCTTTGAATTTCAAGTGACTGCTATTTAAAAAATTTGCTATTACAAGTGCAAGCATAGTTTGAATCGGAACTTGAATAATCAAAATTGTAAATGTATTTTTAATTGCCTTTAGAAAAGTAGGATCTGTTAAAACAAATTTAAAGTTAGATAATCCAACAGGAACGAATTCCCCGCCTCTGTATTTTGTAAAACTAATCGCAAGTGAATAAATGATTGGATATACCATAAAAGTTAAAAATATAATTAGAAATGGCGCTAAGAACATCCATGGTATTATCTTTCTTTTGGTGTTTTCTTTCAAAAGACTCACCTTCCTTTCTTATTATGGAAGTCTTAAAAATAAAAGCTTCATACCTATGTTATGGTACAAAGCTTTCATTACATATGAATGAAAGTTTTATGACTTAATAAAGTTATTTAGCATCTATTGTATTCTGGGCAGCTTTTGTTGCCGCATCTAAAGCTTGTTTAGGATTCATTTTGTTAGCTAATATATTACCAGCAGCAGTTTTTAAACCAGCTGAAACATCTGTAAAGTAAGGACCCCAAGTAGTTGCTTTAGCACCAGTTAATTTCGAGAAAATAGTACCAACTTCTACTCCACCATAATATTCATTTTTAGATTTGAAAAATTCTGTTTCATATGCAGGTTTGTATGAAGGGAATTCACCAAATTTCATGTTTACATCATTGCCTTCGTTAGTTTTCATTGCATATGATAAGAACTCTTTTGCCAAAGGTAAATTTACAGTTTTAGCCGAAACAGCGAGCACTGAGCCTCCAGCATTAGCATAAGAGTTTCCGCCTTCTTCAAAAGCAGGCATTTTAACAATACCCCATTTACCAGAAGTAGTTGCACATGAATTTTTCATTGTTCCCATGAACCAAGCTGGGTAAGCGAACGCTACTAATTTATTATCATTAATTGCTTTAATTCTATCATCCCATGCATTGGGAATATCCATAGCAACTTTTGCATTAACCATTTTATTAATTAGATTTGACGTTTTAATCATTTCGTCAGATGCTAAATTTACTTTGCCATCCTTATCATAATATTGTCCTCCCAATTGATTTAAATAAATCAGAAATTCATCTTGAGAAGTAGAACCATTAAAATTATATGCTTCTAAATAATAATCACCTTTTGTTTTTATTTTTTTGCCTGCCTCAATATATTTATCCCAAGTTGTTAATGTGGAAACATCGATACCGGCAGCTTTAAATACATCAGTTCTATAGTACAGGGCAACTGGGCCGATATCCCATGGAATCGAATAGTATTTACCATCCTTTGCTTTACACGTCTCTAATGCGAAATCTACCCAATTTGAAGCATCTGGGTTAACGATATCACTTATATCAGCAAATGACTTTAACCCATAATTATTATAAAATGCAGGTATATCACGATTTTGAGTTTGGAAAATATCAGGTACACCACTACCCGAAGCAAGTGTAGGTTTAAGTTTTGAATAATCACTATCTGCATAATCAATAATAACCTTGCCGCTGCCTTCATGTGTTAGGTTGAAAGCTTTTGCAATTGCTGTTAAATTATCCGCTGCATTGTTCCATGATGCAATGTGTATGTCTTTTCCTGTACTTTTTGTACTTTCCTTCGTTGTAGTAGCAACTGTTGATTTACTATCTTTTTTACCACATGCAGATAGACTCGTAAGCATAATTCCGGTTAGTAGAAGACAAAATATTTTTTTCATTCTCATTTTTTACATCCCTCTTTCTTTTTTAAATTTTAATTGATTTAAAATAGTAGGATTTTGTAACTTTAAGATATTTATTAATATTGATATGTAATGTTTTGAGAACGATTTCATGTTGACATTTACCTTAATAGAAATAAATTATTAACATTATATACCACACTAATAGTATATTAATAGACTAACTTAATATGTTAAATTTACGAATATAAAATAACAATAATACTTTTGATGGAATGGTAAAGCAAGATATCTAAATATTATAGCAATTATTAATAATGAAACTTTAAACATTAAAATGTATAATAAAAATATACATATATTATTGATAAGTAAATTTTTTTGGAATTATAAGGTACTTACAACAGGTGCAGTAAAAGGTTAGGGAGGAATAACAATGAATGGATATGAGATTAATCTTAAAAATACAAAGAAAAATATTACCAAAAGTAATTTAAAACTTGGTGGAGTAAATCCAAACGGTGATAAAATAAGTTTTACTAATTATTATATGGAAAAGAACGGTGAACCTTTTTTTGCAATTTGCGGTGAATTTCATTTTAGCAGATATGATGAAAGGTATTGGGATGATGAAATAATAAAAATGAAGATGGGTGGAATAAATATAATTGCAACATATATTTTCTGGATTCATCATGAGGAAAAACAAGGCATATTTGACTGGAATGGAAATAAAAACTTAAGGAGGTTCATAGAACTTTGTGCAAAGCATGATATGTATGTAATTGTTAGAATAGGACCTTTTGATCATGGTGAGGTTAGAAATGGAGGCGTTCCAGACTGGCTATTTGGTAGACCTTTTGAAATAAGGTCTAATGATAAAGAGTATCTTTGTTATGTTAATGAACTTTATAATGAAATAGGAAAACAGATAAAAGGCTTGCTATATAAAGATGGCGGTCCCATTATTGGGACCCAAATTGAAAATGAATATATGCATGCTGCATCTCCTTGGGAATTAACTAATGGGACAAGTAATCAGTGGATGACCGGGGGGATAGATGGTGAAGCTCATATGACGCAGCTTAAGCAAATGGCTTTAAATTCAGGAATAGATACCCCTATTTATACATGTACAGGTTGGGGAGGAGCAGCTGCACCTACAAAAGAAATGCTTCCGCTTTGGGGAGGGTATGCTTTTTGGCCCTGGATTTTCTATGGAGATGTAAAAGAGCACCCAGCTACGCCAGAATTTATTTTTAGAGATTATCATAATGATGAAGTCCCAAAATGTTATAACTTTGAACCAAAATATAAACCTGAAAGTTACCCATTTGCTTGTTGTGAAATGGGAGGTGGAATGACTGTATTTTATCAATATAGATTTGTTATACCGTTTGCAAGTGTAGATGCAATGACCGGTATTAAGGTAGCGGGTGGATGTAACTTCATAGGTTATTATATGTTCCATGGTGGCTCCAATCCTAAAGGAAAACTAAATACGTATTTAAATGAAAATGCTACGCCTAAAATATCTTATGATTTTCAGGCACCTCTTGGTGAATTTGGGCAAGTTAGAGAATCCTATAAAAGAACAAAACTTCAACATTACTTTTTTAAGGATTTTGAGAAAAGTTTATGTAAAATGAAAACAATAATACCCAAAGGTGGAAGTGATATCGATCCTTTGGATATAGATACATTAAGATATGCAGTGAGAATAAATGAGCAGGCTGGTTTTTTATTTATCAATAATTATCAGGATCATATTGAGACAAAAGATCAAAAGAATTTTTTTGTTAAACTTAACCTTAAGCAGGGCGAAATTATATTGCCTCGTAAAAAAGATCTATCATTAAGTAAGGACAGTTCTTGTATTCTGCCTTTTAATTTAGATATGAAAGGTTTAAAACTTAAGTATTCTACAACTCAGCTTATAACTAAAATTGATTGGGAAGAAGAGCAATATTTCTTTTTCTTTATACCAGAAGGTGTGGTAGGTGAATACTGTTTGTTAAATGATAATATAGCTGAAATATTAGTTGAAAATGGAACTTATGAAAAAATAGCAGAAGAGTATATGGTATATATAAATGTGGATTGTAAGAGTTTTATTAAGATAATAACTAAGGAAGGAAATACTATAAATATATGTACTGTTACTAGGGAGGAAAGCTTAAACTTTTGGAGTGTGGACCTTATGGGTTGTAGACGGATACTGATAACAAAAGCAAATGTATTGATATCAGAGGATAAGCTTAGATTAGAGTGCGTGGATAGCAAAATAGTTAATCTAGAAATATTTCCACATTTAAAGAAAGACATTTTAGTTGCTGGAGGTAAAAGTAGTAGAATGGAATCAGAAAATGTTTTTGAAAAATATAGTATTGAATTAAATATAAATAAACCCAAAATTAATGTAAAAAGAATAAAAGAAAATAAAGCATGCTTTTATTTTAAGAAAGAGGACTTTCAAAATGTAAAGGAGCTGTTTTTAAAGGTTGAGTATGAAGGTGATATAGGATATGCATTTATAGATGGAGACATTATTAATGATAATTTCTGTAATGGGGCACCATGGGAAGTTGGGCTTATGAAATTTGAAAAAGATCTATTAGAAAAAGGAATGTATATTTATATTTCACCTATAAAAAAAGGAAGTTTTGTAAAAAGTGATTCCACTATGGCGGCAAGGGTTGAGGTTGTAGGAGAAGAAATTGCAAAAATCAAATCAATAGCGATTGTTCCCATGTACGAAGTGGTAATTACTATTTAGTGTTGTTTAGCATATAATTCCGATACACCATAAATTACATTTAAAAGTAAAAATCAATAAAATAGAATTTCAGTGATATAATAAAACTATAATTACTGGATTACAAGGATTACAAGGATTAAAAACATATATTAACATTGTTGTTGAAGAGTGAGTGAAAAGGAGAAAAATTAAGGAATGATGAAAAACCTTCAAATCAAAACGGTACAATCAAAAACATTTAAGATAGCATTATCTGCAACTATAGCAATTTCTCTATCAAATTATATAGGATTAGAATTTGGAGTAACTTCAGGTATAATTGCGATATTAAGCATTCAAGATACCAAGAAAGAGGCACTATTAGTTGCAGGTAAGAGAATAATATCATCCACTGTGGCTATACTCTTATCTTTTACGCTATATACACTACTTGGAAATAATCCTATGATATTTGGACTGTTTTTACTTATATTTATACCGTTAACCAATATTTCAAAAACCACTGAGGGAATGGTTATTGGTGCAGTATTATCAACACATCTTTTAATAAGTACAAATATTAATATTTTGTGGATTATAAATGAAGCAAAGTTAACTATAATAGGCATTGGTGTTGCAATGATATTTAATTTATATACTGCTTCTTTAGAAGAAGATTTTGAAAAAAACAAGGCTAAGATAGAAGAACAATATAGATTGATTTTATCAGATATGGCTGCCAGCTTAGTTACCCAAGCAGTACCAATTTATGATCAAAATGTACTTTTGACAGTTGAAAAACTAATTGTGAACACTAAATTAATGGCACAAAGAATAAATAATAATAATTTGTTTAAAAGCAAAGATTATTATGGAAGTTATATAGATATGAGAAGTCTACAACTAGATGCTATAAAAAGAATGAAAAGGCATTTTTCCAGGGTTTATATGACCTACGAACAAACTACAATATTGTCAGAGTTCACAAACGATGTCGCAGTCAATATTCATGAAGATAATGATTGTATTGAACTTATTAATAAGTTAGAACTACTTAGAAAAAATTATGGGACTATGGAACTACCAAAGGATAGAAATGAATTCGAAGCTAGAGCATTATTATTTCAATTTTTAAATGATTTAGGAGATTTTCTAATTATTAAGAAGGAATTTAAAGAGTTTTTTAGAAATATATATTGAGATATAGATGTAGAAATAGATGGAGGGATAAATATGAATAAATCAAATATTATAATAACAATTGACCGTCAGAGTGGAAGCGGTGGAAAGGAAATGGGTGAAAGGCTAAATGAAAAGTTGAAATTTTCATATTATGATGATGAGATAGTGAGAGAAGCAGCAAAAGACTTGCAGACTTCTGTTGAAGAGATAAAGTCCTATGATGAGAAGCAAGATGGTATATGGAAGAATATATTGTCATATTCTGAACATGGTAACCTTTCATCTTTTTCAGACGTAGAAATAATTACAGACGATAAAGCACATAAAGCAGAGTCAAATATTATTATGAAAATTGCAAATGAAAAGTCAGCAGTAATAATAGGCAGAGCAGCATCTTATATTCTTCGCAACCATCCAAGACACGTAAGTATTTTTTTGCATGCTGATGTGGATTATCGTAAAAAACGTACTCGGGAATCGAATAATATATCAGGAGATGAAGCACAACACTTAAACGAAAAAATTGATAAGCAAAGATTAAAATATTACAAGGTGTTTACAGGAACAGATATGTACAATGCATGTGGGTATGACTTGTCAATAAATACAGGTAGACTGGGAATGGAAAAAAGTGAAACTTTAATAATGGAGTATCTCAAAGAAAGGTTTGGAGATGAATTGTTAAAAGCCAAATAATGTAGTTTAAAAAGAAGGTTATTTTAAAATCTGTTCCGTTTAAGCTGTAAAACACGCAAAAACTTCTAGTTATTATTGTGATCTTAGAGGTCGTAATATAAATTGGAAGTTTTTGTTTTTTGTTTAATTATAGGCAAATTAGTGAGATGGAACGTTGATATACAAAGAGTTTTAGTGATTGTAATGTAATAAGTAAATTGCATAATTATGACAAAAGTGATAGCTTTAATCAAAAGTAAACATTTACAAAATTGGCGAATAGTATGTATAATTCAGACAGGATACGAAAAGACAAATTGTATACAACACTTACGTAAGTGATTTCATATAATATCAAAGATCTATTTATTATCAAAATTTTATAAAGGGATGTGAAGAAAATGATTCAATCAAGAGGTAGATCTAAAAAATTATTTTCAATGATTCTTATTGTAATGTTTATTGCAACAAGCTTATTTGTTAGTCCCGAGAAAGTATATGCCGCAAGCAATATTGCTATGGGTAAAACGTCGACATCTGATAGTGAACTTTTAGGGCATGGTGCATCAAATGGTAATGATGGTAAGCAATCAACATATTGGAGTGCTGCGGATACAAGTGACAATCATTACTGGATGGTTGATTTAGGAGGTCTTTATGAGCTTGAGGAAACTGAAGTAATGTGGCAAAAAAATATTGTTTACAAGTATAGAGTGGAAACGTCTACAGACAATTTGCATTGGACTTTGAGGATAGATAAAAGCAATAATACCAGTACTATCCAAAAACAAAAGGATATTTTTAATGGCCTTGCAAGGTATGTGAAAATTATTATTTTAGATGTTCCATCTAATGATTATGCAAGCATTTGTGATTTTAAAGTATCAGGCAGTGCATTCAAAAATAATTCACCCACTATGATTTATATTGCTGGGGATTCAACTGCGCAGACCTATGGTGCAAGCTTTGCTCCACAAACAGGATGGGGTCAATGTATTGAAAAATATTTTAGTAGAGATGTGATGTTTGATAATAGAGCTATAGGTGGAAGAAGCTCAAAATCATTTATTGTTGAGGGCAGGCTGGATGCTATTTTAAATGTAATTAGGCCAAAGGATTACCTATTTATTCAATTTGGTCATAATGATGCGTCGTATATTCCCGCCCGTCATACAGATCCATACTCTAATTACAAAGATTACCTTAAACAATATATTACGAAATCCCGTGATATAGGAGCTATTCCTATATTAATTACGCCTGTAGCAAGGCTTAATTACAAAAATGGAGTATTTGTAAATGATTTTCCGGATTATGTGATTGCAATGAAGCAGGTAGCAATTGAAACAAACACACCAATAATTGATATGATGAACACTTGCATCGATTATTATACCTCCGTTGGATATGACACTGTATTTCCTAATTATTTAGTATCAT
Organism: Clostridium estertheticum; assembly: GCF_026650985.1. Taxonomy (GTDB): domain Bacteria; phylum Bacillota; class Clostridia; order Clostridiales; family Clostridiaceae; genus Clostridium_AD; species Clostridium_AD estertheticum_C. The sequence goes on along the minus strand of NZ_CP086239.1, from coordinate 1,855,177 downwards.
CCAATGGAACAGATTATACTCATTTTACGCAAGCTGGAGCAAATATGATTGCCAGTATGACTGCACAAAAAATCAAAGCGCTTAATATACCTATTTCAAAATATGTTACAAATTTGAATTCAAATGTAAAACAAACAAATTACAAGTTTGATTTTGGAAGCGTGGCAGAGCCAGGTTATACAAATGTTAGTGCATCACTAGAATACAATCCATCTGTGGGTTATGGTTTTAATACTCCGGTAAATATGAAAAATGTTACAGCAGCTGGTAGCGGGGCAGAAAGTGATGCAGTTCAGTTCCTAACTTTTGGCACAAAAAGTTCAAATACATTTAATGTAGATCTAGCAAATGGACTTTATGAGGTTGCGGTGACGTTAGGGGATACCTCAAGAACAAGTGTAGCAGCGGAGGGCGTTTATCAAGTAATGAATATGACAGGTAACGGTGCTACTGATAAATTTCAGATTCCTATTACAGATGGACAGTTAAATATACTTGTGACGGAAGGTAAGGAAGGCAAAGCATTTACGCTAAGTGCACTTGAAATTACAAAGATATCAGATAAGTCAAAAACAGATAAGACTATATACATTAGTGGAGATTCTACCGTATGTAACTATTATCCAATTGATACTAGTTTGCAGTGTGGCTGGGGGCAGATGTTGCCACAATTCCTAAGTAATAAGGAATATCAAATTAGAGATATGGCTACAGGTGGACAGTTTGCAAGAGGATTTCGTGATGATGGACAATTTGAATCTATAATGAAATATATTAAAAAAGGAGACTGCTTTATATTAGAATTTGGTATTAATGATTCAAAATATGAGACAGAAGCCGAATTTAAAGAAATTATGCGTGATATGATTAAGCAGGTGAAAAGCAAAGGTGCAAAGGTAGTGCTCGTAACTTCACAAGGAAAGGCAACTGATTTTGATTTAAATAATGTACACTCTGCTGTAGACAAATGGTATAGACATTCTACAGTTGCTTTGGCTGATGAGGAAAAAGTTCCATTAATAGATCTTAATGTTTTAAGCTCACAGTATTATACATCAATAGGTCAAGAAGCTACAGCTAAGCTTTTTATGAGTGATAGTTTACATCCCAATCGCGCAGGAGCTACAAAACTTGCTAGTATTGTGGCAGCGGAGCTTAAAAAATAAAACACCAGGGGGCACTAAATGTATAGAAAAAAAATTACTTCGATTAGCATATTAATTTTATTTTTCTTCATTTTTAGTATTTTTCCAATAAAAAGTGTGCATGCGGCTAGTTCACTTTCGGTTCCAGAGGAGTTAACTGTAGTTCCAGCAGTTCCAGCAAACGTCACAATAGACAAAGCTGGTTGGTCTGTAGTCCAATTAACAAGTAGCTCTACTAGTTTGGCAATAGGCTGTAATGTATACAGATCTGATGCTAAAGATGGTACTTATGCATTATTAGGAAAGGCTACAAAGACCAATAATGATTACCATTATAAAGATACAAATTTAACTGCACAAAAGGACTATTTTTATAAGTTCGCTGCATTTAATTATGTTGGAGAATCAGAAAAAACAGCGGCAGTTAAAGTAACTACAAAGAAGGTTATTGATAAACCATCTACTCCAATAGGACTCACATTAAATTCTATGGTAGCAAGTAATGGAATCTATAAAGTTAGAATTGACTGGACATACACTTATGGTTCTACTAGTTACAATGTGTATAGATCTACTAGTGAAAGTGGTACTTTCACTAAGATAGGTACCTCAACTAATGGATTATATATAGACAGTAATGTAGGCGCTGCAAATGCAATGTATTATTATAAAGTGTCAGCTGTGAATATTAGTGGTGAATCAGCATTATCAGAAGTTATAGCTGCAAAGCTTACAGCTACATTTAGAGCGGTTCCAACAGGACTTTCAGTTAATAGTCAGGCAGCTATTAATTTAAGTTGGACAACAGTAACTGGTTCAACCGGTTACAATATTTACAGAGCGGCAAAGGTGGATTATGCTTACAGTAAAATAGGAACTTGTACAAATGTAACTTATAAGGATACAAAAGCAGCTGTAGGGGTTGAGTATCTTTATAAAGTATCTTCAATAGATGAAAATGGAGAGTCATTAAAATCCACTGAAGTTACAGGAAAATTAGCAGATAGCAGTGTAACTGTTTTATCTGAAGCAGTAAAAGACTTAGAGTATAAATATGAAAGCAAGGATAAGTTAAAACTTACATGGGATGCTTTAAAGAATGCAACATCTTATAATATATACAAATCATTATACAAAGATATGAAATATACCTATGTTGGCAGTACAAATAAAGATAAGTATGTTGATGAAAAAAGTGTAGACAGCGCAACTTATTATTATAAGGTGGTAGCAGTAAATGCAGGGGGAGAATCTTCTAAGGTTAATCCATTAACTGTAGGGGCTAAAGTTGTCTTAAAACGTCAAATGGAAAAAATTGATCGCGGAATAAATGCGGTAAAAGCAGCTAATGGAGTCCTAGTTAGTTGGCGTTTACTTGGTACAGAAGCACAAGAGTTAGAATTTGATGTATATAGAGATAATGTTAAAATAAATAGTAAACCCATAAAATCAAGCACAAATTATTTAGATGCAAAAGGAACTATAACTTCAAAATATTTTGTTCGTACTATAGGTGGAAATTCGAAAGAATCACAATCAGAAACGGTTACTGCCTGGGAAAATAACTATAAGGAACTCCCAATTAGAAAACCAGCAGCAGGGATTAATAAAGCTGGTGAAATCTATGATTATACAGCAAATGATGCTAGTGTTGCTGATTTAGACGGCGATGGCAAGTATGAAATAGTTCTAAATTGGGCACCAACTAATGCTAAGGATAATTCGCAGGCTGGATATACTGGTAACACTTATATTGACGCTTACAAATTAGATGGAACTTTTATGTGGAGGATAGATTTAGGGAAAAATATAAGATCAGGGGCTCATTACACTGACATAATGGTCTATGACTTTGATGGGGATGGTAAAGCTGAACTTACTACTCGAACAGCAGATGGTACAATAGATGGAGAAGGAAATATAATTGGAGATGAAGATAAAGATTATAGTAATGCAAAGGGTTATATATTAGATGGACCAGAATATCACACGATGTTTGAGGGTGCAACAGGCAAGGCTTTAGATACTCAGGTATATGAACCACAAAGAGGAGCTTTTGCTACTGATATTAATGAATGGGGCGATACCTATGGAAATCGTGGAGATCGTTTTATAGCAAGTGTAGCCTACTTAGATGGAAAAACACCAAGTGTAGTAATGCAACGTGGTTATTATACTAGAATGGCAATAGTTGCTTATGGTTTTAAGAATGGAAAATTTGTTAAGCAATGGAATTTCGATAGTCAGTTTGATGAAGTAGATCCAAATGGGCTTAAGTACACGGAGTATAGAGGTCAAGGAAATCACAATGTTAGTGTCGGTGACGTTGACGCAGATGGTATGGATGAGATTATTACAGGAGCTGCTGTTATAAATCAAGATGGTAAGGCTCTTTATACTACAAAACTTGGACATGGAGACGCTATGCATCTTGGTGATTTAGATCCTACTAATCCAGGACTTGAGATATATCAAGTTCAAGAAGAAAAAGGTTCACCTTATGGAATGGATATAAGAGATGCTGGGACTGGAAAAATTCTTTTCGGGGTTAAATCAGGAATTGATACAGGAAGAGGACTTTCGGCAGATATTGATCCAAATTATATAGGTGAAGAAATTTGGGCAGTAGATGGCGAATGGAATAGCAGTACAGGTGGACTTTATACTGTTAAGGGAGAAAAAATATCTGAGGGGATACCATCATCAAACTTTGCTATATGGTGGGATGGAGATTTGCAAAGAGAATTACTTGATCATAATTGGAATGGTTATGGTGGTCCTGCAAGTCCAGGAACTATTAGCAAATGGGATTATGTTAATAAAAAATCTGTAAACATATTAACTGCGACGGGTACTAATTCTAATAATGGAACAAAAGGTAATCCTTGTTTGCAGGCAGATTTGTTTGGTGATTGGAGAGAAGAAGTAATTTGGAGAACGGAGGATAGTAGTGCTTTAAGAATTTATGCTACTAGTGATGTAACGGAAACTAAATTGCCTACTTTAATGCATGATCCTATTTATAGACTTGGAGTTGCGTTTCAAAATACAGGTTACAATCAACCACCACATACAAGTTATTATTTAGGAAGTGGAATGACAACTCCACCACAACCGAATATTACAATGGCACGTGGAGGCACGGAAGAGAAAATAAAATAACCTATTAAATAGCGTATTGATTAGTAAAATAATCAGTACGTTATTTTAATTTGGGGAAAGATGATTTGTAAAGGTGTATGCAGGAATTTGGGCTGGTAATTATGTGAAATTAAGTGGTATAATTAGTATATTATGTAAGCTATGTTTTAGGGGGATATTCATGAATAAACTATCAGTAAACAGATTTCCAATGATTGTGAAGTTTTTTTTGGCATTTACTCTTTTTTTAGTGATTCCGTTAATTATTACAGGAATTATTTTTAATTATACTATGATTAGTTACTCGGAAAATGAAATTGGTAGTACAGCTGAGGTCAACTTGAAAACGATTAATAATATAAATGTTCTATTTAGCACCAGTATATTAAAAGACGTAGCGAGAATATCACAAAGCGATGTACTTAATAATTTAAGCAGTGTAGAAAATTATAATAACATTAAATCAGATGTTAATAATGTAGTAAAAGTAACTCAGGTTTATACATTATTAAATGAGGTTTTAGCATCAAATTATAGAATAACTACAATTTATGTTTATATTGATGGGGCGGATTATATTATCACTTCTAATCGTGGAACTGTGGAGATGAGCAAATTTAATGATATCCAATGGATTAAGCCCTATAAGGAAGCTAGGTCTATAAATTTGGAACCACATTGGATAGGAAATAGAATAATTTCAGATAGAAATCCTCAAACTGCTGTATTGCAAAATGAAAATTCTAATACGGCCCCTGTTATATCCTATGTATATCCTTTGGCACCTATAAACTCTAAAGTGGATGGAGCAATAGTTGTTAACATGTATGAAGATGAGCTGAGTAAATTAATAAATAATAGGGACATTTCAGGAGATGGTTATATTTATATAACAGATACTAAAGGAAATATAATTTCACATAAAGATAAGTCCTTAGTAAGAACTAATATTTCTAGCACAAAGTATGTAAAAAATATATTAAGTTTTGATAAAGTAAGTGGGTATATGATTGATAATGTGGATAATGAAAAAAAAGTTATTACATATTATAAGTCACAATTTAATGATTGGATTTATGTAGGGATTTATCCTCTTGCAAACCTTATGGAAAAGGCAAATAAGTTATCAACAGAAATCATTTTAATTATTATTTCTATTATAGTTTTAGGCCTAGGATTTTGTTATATAGTTGCGAAAAAACTTTATAACCCTCTTAATAAGTTAGTTCAAGACGTTAAAGCAAGAAATAAAGGGACTGATTTAAAAGAAGATGAAATGAAACTTCTGTCTAATGCTTTTAGTTCCATGGCAAGAGAAGAGGATGCAATGTATGGGATATTAGAGAATAATAAGAAAGACTTAAAACAGGGGTATATTTTAGATCTAATTAAAGGAAACTTACAGAAATACATTAACTCTGAAAATCAAGTTGAATACGATTTTTTCTATGAAAATTTTATTTGTGTAATAATTTTAATTGATAGATTTGATGAATTTTTGGCGAAATATTCACAGGAGCAGCAATACTATTTAAAGATGTTAATTATTAACGTGTGTGAAGGAGTAATAAACAAAACTTATGTAAATGCAAGTGTGTTATTTGATGTTAGTAAAATTGCAGTAATTATTAATATGGAGGTTTTCAATAAAGATGGAACGTATAAAATAGTAGAAGACTTGTTTAAAGAAGTACAAGGTGAAATATTAAAAGTAATGGACAATACAATTTCGGTTGGAATTGGGGGATGTCATAGTGAAAAAACAGGAATACGATTATCATATTTTGAAGCTAACGAAGCTATAAAACGTAAAATTTTATACGGTTATGGAAGTGTAATTAAATGGAAATCATCTTTAGGTGAGGAATACAAATATTTTTATCCGTATAATACTGAAAAACATATTTTTAACTACTTAAATGCAGGATCTATGGTGGATATCGATAAGGAAGTTAAAACTATGATTGAAGAAATAAAAGCTATGGAAGAGATATCATATGATAATATTACACAAATTTTTAATCAGCTTATAGGTAGTACAATAAAATATCTTGTGGATGATAATACTAATATAAGTTATATTTATGGAAGCGGCTATAATATTTATCAGAAATTATCTTCAAAGGAGACACTAGAGGATATAGGGTTGTTACTAGTAGATTTTTATTCTCGTATAATTTCATATAAAAAGAAATCTGCAGATGAGAGTCTAGAATATATGGATATAATAGAAGGATATATTAAGAGTAACTATCATAAAGATATAGATTTTGAAGGTATGGCTAGTTGTATTGGTATAAGTTACTCCTATATAAGAAAGATATTCAAAGAAAACACAGGAAAAACAATTATAGAATATACCAATAGATTAAGGATAAATGAAGCCAAAGTACATTTAAGGGATACAGATAAGAGTTTGCCGGAAATAGCTTCATGTATAGGATATAATAATAATCAAAGCTTGTCTAGATTTTTCAAAAAATATGAGGGTATAACTCCGGGAGAGTATAGAACTTTAAATCTCAAGAACTGTGCTAAATAATAGAAGCTACTATCAGTATTGTTTTTGATGGTAGCTTTTATTATTGTCTTTTATTTACTTTGTTTTATTAGAAATAAATAAATTTAAATAAATGAAGCCCTCGGAATAAAGGGTTTGAGGATGTTATCAAAAACAAAGCCTATTGGCAAAAGTGATTATATACAAGTATTGTAAAAGCGGATAAGATATAAATGTAAACGATTTATATTCTTAAAAAGGAGTGAACCTTATGGGCAACAGTAATACACCTACACCGAGTAACTTTGTTATTTTAGATGTTTCCAAAGTAACTAAGAAAAAGAAAAAAGGAATTTTATACTATATTAAAAAAGACTTCTTTTTATATTTGCTATTATTCATACCCGTTACATATTTTGTGATTTTTAAATATGTACCAATGTACCAAATAATAGTAGCGTTTAAGGATTACGACGTAATCAATGGAATTAATGGTAGTAAATGGATCGGACTAGATGCATTTAAAGAAGTTTTCAAAATGGCGGATTTCTATAAAGTTTTAAGAAATACGTTATCCCTTAATGTATTAGATTTAATTCTAGGTTTTCCAGCACCTATAATCCTTGCTATATTATTAAATGAAATAAGGATTAAGTGGTTTAAAAAGGTATCTCAGACCATACTTTATTTACCACACTTTCTTTCTTGGGTTATTATAGGTGGTATGGCTTATCAGCTACTATCTCCTACAGGCATGGTTAATATTTTAACTAAATCATTAGGGGCAGAGGCAGTACCTTTTCTTATTGAGAAATGGCATTGGCTAGGAACTTATTGTGTAATTGGTGTTTGGCAAGGGGTAGGTTGGGGAACGATAATATACTTGGCATCAATAACGAGTGTTAACGCGGAATTGTATGAAGCAGCCATGATTGATGGAGCTGGTAGATTAAAAAAAATATGGTATATAACTCTACCTGCGATTAAGCCAACCATAATTATGATGCTTATCTTAGCTGTTGGAAATGTAATGAAAATAGGTTTTGATCGTCCATTTGTATTAGGTAATCCTTTGGTAATGGATTTTTCAGATGTTATAAGTACTTTTGTTTATAGGGTTGGACTTCAATCCGTTAGATATAATATAGCAGCGGCCGTGGGTTTATTCCAATCAGTTATAGGATTAGTTCTAATACTATTTGTAGATAGGTTAGCTAAAAAATTCGGTGAACAAGGAATTATGTAAGAAAGGAGTTGAAAATATGAATACAAAGTTATTAGATAAAATTTTAGATATAACAATATTTTTGTTTATAAGTATTGTAGTTTTACTATGCCTAGTGCCACTAATTCATGTTGCAGCAGTATCATTTAGTAGCTCTCAGGCTGTTGTAGCGCAAAAAGTTACGCTTTTGCCAGTAGATTTTACTATGGAGTCATACAAGCAAATTTTCAATGATAAATCAATGATTACATCACTTTTCTTTACTATAAAAATGACGGTGATATATACTGTATTAAGTATGGCACTCACCATATGTGCAGCATATCCATTGACAAAAAGCTCTTTGAAGGGCAGAGATTTTTTCTTTTTACTAATTATAATCACAATGTATTTTTCAGGTGGCATAATACCAGATTATATTCTTGTTAAGGATTTAAATTTGTTAAATAGCATGTGGGGGCTTGTTCTCCCAGGAGCAATAAGTGTATTTAATCTTATAATACTTAAAACCTTTTTTCAAAACTCAATACCTAATAGTCTTGAGGAATCAGCAAAGCTAGATGGATGTACAGAGATAGGTATACTTTTTAAGATTGTACTTCCACTTTCAATGCCAATAATTGCAACCTTGAGCTTATTTTATGCTGTGGGTAGATGGAATGGATTTCAGGATGCACTTTTTTATATCACAAGGCCAGAATTATATCCACTTCAATTGAAGCTTTATCAATTAGTAAGTGCCACTTCTTCAAATGGGGCCCTTGCAGCAGAGGGAGTTGGAGCCGCTGTGCAACTAGCACCAGAAGTTTTAAAAGCTTCTGTAGTAATGTTTGCAACAGTTCCTATATTACTAATATATCCGTGGCTTCAAAGGTACTTTGTATCAGGTGTAATGATTGGTGCTGTAAAAGAATGATAGTTTACTGCTAAAAGAATATGCAGTTTCTATATAGTTTCAAATTTTAGATTATAAGGGGGAGAATTAAAAATGAACAAAAAACTTCTGAAAATCGTCAGTGTGGCTATGCTAACGACTGTTATTGTAAGCAGCCTTGCAGGGTGTGGCTCATCAAAAGAATCAGCAGATTCAACAAGTGATTCCTCAGTTGCCGTGGATGCACCTTATAAAAAGCAAGTGGAAATCAAAATTCCAATATATGATAGAGGCATTCAAGGTCAAGCACCTGTAGATAACAATTACTGGACTAAATACATTAATGATACCTTTGGGAAAAAATATAACGTAAAAGTTACTTATGTTACAATTCCAAGAACTACGGATGTAGATAAGTTTAATATGCTTCTTGCATCTGGTGATGCTCCAGATATAATCTTTAGTTATGACTATACAACAGCGTCAAGTTTTTACACAAGGGGTGCTTTCCAAGAAGTAACTAAATCTGAACTTGATAAATATGCACCAAATCTCGAAAAAACACTTGGAGCAGATGTTTTGAAATATGGAGTGTTTGATGGTAAGCAAATGTTAATACCAGCTAAAAGACCACTTGTAGGTGGAATATCTAATGTTATAAGACAAGATTGGCTAGACAAATTGGGTTTGAAAGTTCCTACAAATAGAGATGAGTACTATGCAGTTCTTAAAGCATTTAAAGAAAAAGATCCTGGTAAAGTAGGAGCTAATAATGTTATACCGCAGGGATTATCGAGTATGTCTGCTGCTGGTTCTGCAAATATGAATTATGCATTTAGACCAGCTAATGTTTCGGCTGAAGAATTTGCAATGTATTCTGACGTAGTAATTCCATCGTTATCATGGAAGCCAACAGAGGATACATTAAAATGGGACAATAAACTTTTTAATGAAGGACTTATAAGTCCTGAATTTGTATTAGATAAAGATGGTACAAAATTACAAGCAGATATAAGTAATGGTAAGGTTGGAGTATTTCTTATGCCTTTAAAAACTCCTCCAGTTTTACAAACACTTGTAAAAAATGTACCTACAGCAAAATTTACTGTACTTCCTGCAAGCGCACTTTTACCAAAGGGTCAAGCACCACAAGCGTTCGCATACGCACCATATGGTATGCTTAGTGGTATAAATAAAAAGTGTAAGCATCCTGATGCAGTCCTAAAATACATGGATTGGATGAGCAAAAGCGAAAATTTATTTGTACTTCAAAATGGTGTGGCAGGTAAAAACTATAATTTAAAGGGTGGACTTCCAGTAGAAGTAGCTAATTATGCTGGAGAGGATAAACTTAATTTTAGCTCTAACAAGGATATGTGGGGTCTTGTTACTGAACAAAAAGAATTTGGTAGTGTAGATGAAAATTTAAAGATGGATGCAACTGCTAAAGGAGCACCTGGCTTTGAAAAATTGTATATTGATGGTTACAAAGAAACCTTAATAGGTGCAAAACCAAACTTTATGTTTAATAAACCTGTAACTTCTTTAACAAAAAATTCAAAAACACTTGGAAGTAAGTGGGAAGAAGCTTCTGCCAAAATAGTTATGGGTAAAGTAAGTGAATTCGATGCTTTATATGCAAAATATAGTAAAGATTATTTAACAAGTGGATACCAAGAAGTTATTAATGAAAGAAAATCGATATACGAAGGTATGAAAAAGTAAAATAATAAAAATATAGACCTGTGATAAAGCAATTTGTTACAGGGCTATATTTATATATGAAGAAAGGAAGTAATTTTAATGAAGAGATTAGAATATGATGAAGAAAAAATAAAAGAACTTATAGACAAAGTTGTAAAGAGAACCATGAGAATGGACTTTACTTGGGAGTGGCCTTGTGGAGTGGCTTTTTATGGTATATGTAAGGCTTGGGAGGTCACTAAAAATCAAGAATATATCGATTATCTTGTGAAATGGGTAGATGAATATATTGAAATAGGACTGCCTGAATTTACGGTTAATGTAGTTGCTATGGGACACACTCTAATAACTTTGTTTGAGGCTACAGGGGATCAGAAATATATGGATTTGGCTATAGAAAAGGCTGAATATTTAAGAAAGGATGCAATTAGGTTTGGTGAAGGGGTTTTCCAACATACAGTTTCGGCAGGCAATGATTTTCCAAAGCAAGCATGGGCAGATACTTTGTTTATGGCAGCCTATTTTCTTCTTAGAATGGGTAAAAAGCTAGATAATAAAGAATATATTGAAGACGCCTTAAACCAATACTATTGGCATGAAGAATTTTTACAAGATAATAAAAATGATCTGTTTTTTCATGGATGGGATAATATTAACCAAAACCATATGTCAGGCATTCATTGGGCGCGTGCAAATGCTTGGGCAGCCTATACTATGGCAGAAGCAGCCACCCTTATAAATTATTTGTATCCAGCTTTTATGGGAATAAGTGGTTCGTTAAGAGATCAACTAAGTGCTTTAGTTAGGTTGCAGTCAGAAGAAGGTTTATGGCACACAATATTAGATGATGAAAGTTCATATTTAGAAACTTCAGCTTCTGCTGGAATTGCTGCAAGTCTTGTAATTGTGAGACATCCTCTTCAAAGAAAGTATGTTCAAAAGGCGTTAGAGGGAATAATGAATAATATTTCAGAAGATGGATCAGTTATGAATGTTTCTGCAGGTACTGCAGTAATGATAGATACACAGGGTTATAAGAAAGTTCCTAAAAAGAGAGTTCAAGGTTGGGGACAGGGTTTGACTTTGGCTTTTCTTGCAGCAATTTTGAAGTATGAACAATAATTTAAAGGGTGGGATAGTATGCGTGAAAAAATAGTAAATATCGGTGGATTTACATTGCCAGGAGAAGCTGGTTTTGAAGATTTAACTTTGAAACTGGCAGAAAAATGGGGAGCAGATGTAATTAGGGATAGTGATGGAACTCAATTATCAGATAAAATAATAACTTCTGGTTATGATATTTATTCCACCATTTGTTTAGTTCGCGGTTCCAATGAGTGGGCTAAATTAAATATGGATAAACTTCAACAATGTTATCTAAGGAGTTATCCACTAATTGCTAATGGTGATACAGTTAAAATAGATATTTTACAAGGCTTTTTTAAAGAACAATTTTTGATAAATATTAAAGATAATCCAAAAGAGTTTTGGCAAGTTTTTGATAGAACTACTGGATTAGAAATAGAAATTTCTAAGTGGGAGTTAGACATAAATACAGGAACGGTTATGGTGAAAAACACAAAAAAATGGCACAAATACACGGTCAATTTTCTTGTGTATAGAATTTGGGAAGAAATATCCGCATATAACCATATTACAAATAATTGGGGGAATAGGGAGCATGAATTACCTATAGAGCCTATGTACAAAGAGACTCAAGATCATATTCTTAAATATTTAAAACAATGGCTTATAGATCACCCACATACAAAAGTAGTACGATTCACATCTATGTTCTATAATTTTTGGTGGCTATGGGGCAGTGATCCTAATTTGAAGTTTATCGTAAATGATTGGGGCGCTTATGATTTCACAGTAAATCCTTTATCTATGAAACTTTTTGAAAAAGAAAAAAGTTATAAAATGACTTCAGAGGATTTTGTAAATAAAGGTTTATACAATAATTCATATTTACCCCCATCTGAAAAATATAGAGATTGGATGGATTTTATAAATAAATTCGTGATTGAGTTTGGTAAAAAATGTATTGATTTAGTTCATAAACATGGGAAAAAAGCCTATGTATTTTATAATGACCATTGGATTGGAATGGAACCTACCTTAGATAGTTTTAAAGAGTTTGGTTTTGATGGGATAATTGATGGCGTGTTTAGTGGATTTGAAACAAGAAAAGTTTCAGGAACTAAAGGTGTTGCAATAAGAGAATTAAGACTTCACCCCTATTTCTTTCCAACAGGAGTAAATGGAGTGGGAACTTTTATAGAAGGAGGAGACCCATCGCTAGAATGTAAAACTTATTGGTTAGATATAAGGAGAGCTCTGCTTCGTGATTGCGTAGATAGAATTGGTTTTGGCGGATACCTACATTTAGTTGATGATCATCCTGCATTTGTTGATTATGTTCAAGAATTAGCAGAAGAGTTTAGGACAATTAGGGAATTGCATAAAGAGTGCAAACCTTATTCCTCTAAATTTAAGGTAGCTATTTTATCTGCTTGGGGAAATATGCGGGCTTGGGGTTGTCGTGGTCACTTTAATCATGGAAACTATTATAATGAAATTATGGAATCTATCTCAGGATTGCCTGTAGAAGTAGAGTTTATTAGTTTTAAAGATATTATTGATAAAGGTATTTCCGGTGATATTAAAGTAATAATTAATGCTGGACAACTTGATGATTCTTGGAGTGGTGGTTGGAATTGGAGTAATGAGAAAGTTATTGAAATTCTTACAGAATGGGTTTCAAATGGAGGTGGTCTTATTGGGGTTGGAGAACCTTCTGCGGCAAAACATAGTGGTCAATACTTTCAGATGTGCCATGTATTTGGGGTGGAGAGAGAAGTTGGTTTAACGGTATGTTTTGATAAATATGCATATAAAAAGGCTGAAGAAACCCACTTTATCCTTAAGGATATTCAAGGCGAATTGGATTTTGGAAAAGAAATTGATAATATATATGTAATAGACAAAAATATACAGGTTATTGCAGATAAAAATCAATCAATTCAAATAGCTACAAATACTTTTGGAAAAGGTAGGAGTGTATATTTCTCTGGGCATAAGTATATCCCTGAAAATATAAGAATATTATTAAGATCAATATACTGGGCAGCTGATGAAGAGGAAGAATTTGGTTTCTGGACTTGTAGCAACGTAAATACAGAATGTGCTTACTATCCTAAAAGCAATAAATTAGCAGTTATTAATATTACGAGTCAAGCTGAAGAAACCACAGTGTATGATTGTAAGAAAAATGAAATTGCGGTTTCTTTAAAACCGTATGGAATAAAAATAATAGATTTAGGATAATAACTAGGCGTCTTTAAAGAGACGCCTAAATGTTTAAAAGAGGAGTGGAAAATCGTGTTTTTAAAAAAGTTTATGTTTGGCGCAGCTGAAGAAGTTGAAGGCTTTATAAATATATCAAACGATACCTTATATGCTGACGAAATTGGTTATGGGTTTGTTACTGAAAAGCTAAAAGAAAAAAATGAATTGCTTCAAATTCCGGAAATTGGAAGTGCATTTGACATTGATCCTGAGCTAACTAGTCAAAAGATTACTAATATTATTATGGAGCAAAAGGGACACCTAAATAACTTAATTAACGGTTTTTGTTCTAGTGATAAGCCTGATGTACCTCTATACTTTAAAGTGAAAGTTCCTCATAGTGGAAATTATAATATAAAATTAGTTATGGGAAATAATAATTCAGATATGATTATATCAGTCTTTTCTCAAAGAAGAAGATTTGTTCTTAAAAATGTAATGGTTAAAGCTGGAGAACTTCTAGAACATAATTTCGCGGCTAATGTTTGTGACATAATACCAAGAGGAAAAACTGAAATTTATAGGGATGATAGTATTGATATCACTATAATTGGCCAGAATGCATGCATGAATTTAGTAATTCTTGAAGAAGCTCTTGAGATACAAACAATCTATGTTGCAGGAGATTCCACTTTAACAGATCAAGGGACAATATATCCCTATAATCCTTTGACTAGTTATTGCGGATGGGCCCAAATTTTACCTCTTTTTTTAAGTCGAGGTATTGCTGTATCAAATCATTCTCATTCAGGGCTTACTACAGAAAGTTTTAGGCGGGAAGGCCACTTAAGTATTGTAGAGAATAATATAAAACCAAGGGATTTATTTATTATGCAATTTGGCCATAATGATCAAAAGGACAAAACCTTGGATGCTTTTGGTGGATATGCTAATAATTTAAGAAGATATATAGATGAGGTAAGAGAAAAAGGTGCTTGCCCTATTATTGTTACTCCAGTTAGTAGAACTATTTGGAATGGTGTAGATGGTGCATTTAATGATATGTTTAAAGATTATGCTAATGCCTGCATTTTAGTTTCAAAGGAAAAAGGAGTGGCGTTAATAGACTTGCATGAAAGAAGCGTTGACTTTATTTTAAAGCATGGTCAAAAAAACTCTTCTAAATACTTTGTTCCTAAGGATTATACACATAACAATGATTTTGGAGCTTTTGAAATGTCTAAATTAGTAGTTGAAGAGATTAAAAAAGTTAATATAGAATCTCTAGTTAAATACTTAATTGATATACCAGAAGATAAAATACAAATAAAACAATTGAAAAGTTGGGTAGAGCCTAGCGATGAAGAGATTAAGGCTGATGTTAAGCAGTGGACAAAAGCAAATAGTTGGGCAGAGGAAATTGATGTTAATAGCTATATTGATACATTCATAGCGAAGAAAAATGTTTCTAAGGTTGAATTTTTAGATATGATACTTAAGGATTTAAAATATCCACCTACCAATGTTTATAATGATATATTTGAAGATGTATTTGGAGATGAGTGGTATGCAGGAATAGTTCAAGCTGCTTATAATTATGGCCTAATTTCTAATGAAAACAAAAACTTAGATCCTAAAGAACAAATTTCCATTGAAGAAGTTAAGGTTATAGCCAGAGGAGCATATAAACTAAAAATTAAATCATTTTTATAATGTTATATTAATGATTCCTATTGACTTTTTAATTGACATTTTATCAGAGATAATATATAGTTGCATAGGCAATCATTTTAAAGAAGGTGATTTTTTGAAATATTATTATGAGTTTTTTCATCAACTTTTAAAACTTTCTAGAACTGTTGTTAGCAATTTCAATAAAGAAAGTATTATACATAACCTTCATCATTCTCAGTGGAGAATTATGCGTTTTCTAAAAGAAGTTGGGCCTTCTACGCTTGTAGAAATTGCTAATTATTTAAGTGTAGAAAAATCGTCGGTTACTCGCGGCGTATATCGTCTGAAAAAGTGTGAATTTATCGAAGAAGTGTCAGGAAAAGATAAGAGAGAAAGAAGAATCAAACTAAGTGATTTAGGGGAAGAAGCATATGTTTTAGGGTATGAAATTGCAGTAGAGTTTGAAGAAAATGCTATGAAGGGTATTTCAAAGGAGGAGCTAGAAACTACATTTAAAGTCTTACTTAAGATAAAGAACAATATAAATAATGAACCTGGAGGAAAAAATGAATAAATCAAAACTATGGACTAAAGATTTTACAATTATTACTGTAACTACATTTTTTGTTTATCTAACTTTTTACTTATTAATGACCACACTTACTGTTTATGCTATTAAGCAATTTAGGGCTTCACAAAGCCAAGCTGGACTTGCTTCTAGTATGTTCGTCATTGGTGCACTTTTTTCACGTATTCTAGTAGGAAAATATATCGAAATAATTGGACGTAGAAAATTATTATTTACAGGCTTAATTTTATTCTTAATAACGTCTATATCATATTTTACAGCAGATAATTTGAATTTATTATTAGTTGTTCGTTTTATACATGGAGCAGTTTTTGGTATTGCAGCTACAGCAATGGCAACAGCTATAATGGATATTATGCCTAGGGAACGTCGTGGAGAAGGGACAAGTTACTATTCATTAAGTATAACTCTTGCATCGGCAATTGGACCTTTCTTAGGACTCTATATTACTCAACATGCAAAGTTTGATTCGATATTTGTTGCTTGTACTGCTTTTTCACTAATCAGTATTGTTGTTATTTTATTTGCAAAAATTCCTGAAGCAAAATTAACAAAGGAGCAGATTGATGGTATGAAAGGATTTAAATTGCATGATTTCTTTGAAAAAAAAGCTAGTCCTATTTCAATTGTTGCATTTATTATGGGTATAGCTTACTCGGGAATTCTGTCTTATATTAATTCATATGCACTCGAAATTAATTTAACACAAGCAGCGAGTTTCTTTTTCCTTGTATATTCTGCAGTTTGTCTTATTTCAAGACCACTTACGGGTAAGTTACTGGATTGCCAAGGGGATAATACTGTGATGTATCCTTCACTAATATTATTTGTTTTGGGTTTAGCATTAATTAGTCAAGCTAGTAATGGTTTCAGTTTTTTGTTAGCAGGAGCATTAATAGGTCTTGGTTATGGAACTGTCTATACTTGTACCCAAGCCATTGCGGTAAAAGTATCACCCAAGCATAGGATAGGACTTGCTACTTCAACATTTTTCATTATGATGGATGCAGGAATAGGCGTTGGTCCTTTATTAATAGGAACTATTGTACCTATGGTTGGTTTTCGTGGAATGTACATGATGCTAGCTACTATTGTGTTTTTGTCTATCTTTTTATACTATTTTATACATGGAAAAAAAGCAGCATCTATACAGCAGCATTTAATTGAAATTGAAGAAATGGAAGTATGGGTATAGAGAAAATTATTTTATAATTGATTAGAGTCGATAGTCAAGTATAGGAGCTACTGAAGTATATTTTTATATATTTTAGTAGCTCTTTTGAGTAGATTATATCTTGATTTATAAGATTGCTGGATAAGAAAAGGCCTATGCCATAATATTGTCATAACCCCATAGGACGAGAGAAGTACATAAAAGATGATTAGATTTTGGGTAGCTTTACAGTGAATGTTGTACCTTGATTGATTTTGCTTTCCACTGCGATTTCACCACTGCTAAGTTCTACAATTCGTTTAACGATTGAAAGGCCAAGCCCATTACCTGGTGATGTGTGTGATCTATCTCCTTGATAAAATTTATCGAAAATATGCTTTAATGTATTATCATCCATGCCATTACCATCATTGCTTATTTTAAACGCAATATCATCAAGGGTTTCATGGCATTCGATTGTTATATTGCCGTTATCCTTGGAGTTTTTTATTGCGTTTTCAATGAGATTTATCCAAAGATGTGAGAGCATCTCAATATTTCCATAAATCTTAATAGTCTCTAAATTAAGGTTGATTTCTATATTCTTTGTGCTCCATTGATTTTCAAGAAGTATTATACAATTTCTAATTTGTTCATCCAGTTCATATTCTGTTTGATCCGTAATAATTCGTTGATTTTCAAATTTGGTAAGGACCAGAATATTTGCAGACATATTAGTTAGCCTTTCAGATTCATTTATAATAATATCAGTGTATTCCTTTCGCTTTACTGCTGAAAGATTATCATTTTTTAGTTGCTTTGCAAATCCACGAATTGAAACAATTGGTGTCTTAAATTCATGAGAAAAGTTATTAATAAAATCATTACGAAACATTTCTATACTGCCTAGCTCTTCTGTCATATGATTAAAATTTCTAAGTAAATCCGCTATTTCGGATCTAGAGTTGAGTTCTTGTACACGAACGCTAAAATCTCCCGTAGATACTACTTTAGTTGCCTTAATCAGTTGATTAAGGGGTTTTAATATGTTTTCACTTGCTACAGCTGAAATTGAAGTTCCTATAACTATGCTAACAAACAATGCTATTAACTGAGAAATAATTGGTGCAAGTGCAGGAATTGCAAAAATACCAGCTGAATACAAAAAAAGAAAACATAACCAGGTTAATAATCCTGCAGATATCATAATGCAAAATACAAGAAATACCATTGTGATTTTTAGAGATTTTATTCTATTCATGTTTTTGTCACCGCCTTGTAACCAAGTCCGCGAACTGTGATAATTTCAAAATCAGAATTACCTTTAAATCGGTCACGCAAACGATTTATGTGAACATCTACCGTGCGTTCATCCGTACCAGAGCTCATATCCCATATTTCATCCATCAAACTTCGCCTGGTAAAAATTTTATTTTGATAGGCCAACAATTTGTATAATAACATGAATTCTTTATTTGGTAATTCAGCAGTATTATCATTTTGAAAAACAGTAAGTGCATCGTAATTTAAAATAGTTTTTCCAACTGTAAGTTTATGTTCATTTACGATTTTAGAGCGACGAAGTAGTGCTATAATTCGAAGAATCATCTCCTCTTCGTCAATAGGCTTAACCATATAATCATCTGTTCCTACAATAAAACCTTCCTTTTTATCAGCATGCGTTTCTTTAGCTGTTACCATTAATATTGGTAGTGTATTGTTACAGCTGCGTAGCGTGACCGTTAATTCATAACCATTCATACGTGGCATCATAATATCGAGAACAATCAAATCAACATGATGATTATCCATTTTATCAAGGGCGTCTATGCCGTCACTAGCAAGAATTACTTTATAACCATTTTGAAGCAATACCTCTTCCATTAATTTTCTTGTATTTTTATCATCTTCTACAACCAAGATTTGAAACATTTGAAAGCCCCCTTCTTATCCTTATATTATGATAGTTTATCAATTTATTGTAAATAGGTTTTTTTTCAATTTTAGCCTCAGTTTATATTCAGTTAATATTAGTAATATATAATTAAAGGTATAATATAGAAGAAAGGAGTCTATTGAATGCTGATTCTTAAAAACATTGTAAAAGAATACACAGCAGGAAATACAAGAATAAAAGCCTTAAAAGGTATAAATATTGACTTCAGAGAGAAGGAATTGGTATCTATATTGGGACCAACAAATTGTGGGAAAACAACTATATTAAACATTATTTGCGGGCTTGATATATATACAAGTGGTAATTTATCTATAAATGGAAAATCCACAAAGGAATTTTCAAATAGAGATTGGGACGCCTTTCGCAATAATTCTATTGGCTTGATGCTTCAAAGCTATAAGCTGATTTCGCATGAGACTGCACTTGCAAATGTCGAGCTTACTATGAAACTTTCTGGTGTACCAAAACTTGAGCGCCGTGCAAGGGCAATTGCAGCTCTAAAAAAAGTTGGTATTTGTGATAAGTTTAATAAAAAGCCAAATCAAATGTCCTATGATGAGATTAAGCGTGTTACAATTGCAAGAGCACTTGTAAATAATCCAGATGTTTTGATTGCAGATGAGCCAACGAAAACGCTTGACTTAGAAACAAGTATAAAAATCATGGAAATCTTAAAAGAAATTTCAAAGGATAAACTGGTTATCATGGTTACCAATGACTTGGAGATTGCACAGAAGTATTCGACAAGAATTATAAAACTTTTTGACGGTAATGTAATTTATGATTCTAATCCTTATCATGTGGTTGTAGAAAAGCCGACAAGGAATGAAAAAGGTAAAAAAACTTCTATGAGTTTATTAACCGCTTTGTCCTTAAGTGTTAACAGCTTGATGAGCAAAAAAGGAAAAACTTTTATTACTTCAATTATTGCAAGCAGTGGTATCATGGGAATTGCACTTATCTTAATGCTTTTAAGAGGTGCTACTCCATATATGATTAAAACTAGGTACAAATTAATTGTATTTGCATTAATTTCACTTGGAATATCTTTAATTATTATTGGTACTAGCATATATATTTCTGCTTTTGAGAGGACTAAGGAAATAGGTGTATTACGTAGCATTGGTGTTTCGAGGAAAGATGTTTTCCTTATTTTTAATGCCGAAACACTTATTGTTGGTTTTGTTTCCGATGTAATAGGCTTTTGCATTATATGTGTTTTAGGGATTTTCAAATTGCCTGCGACTTCCTGGATGGTGATTGTTATAATCAGTATGGTAGTTCACCTTATGGCAGGTTTTATTCCTTCAATAATTGCAGCAAAGAAAGATTACTTTCTTGA
Organism: Clostridium estertheticum; assembly: GCF_026650985.1. Classification (GTDB taxonomy): domain Bacteria; phylum Bacillota; class Clostridia; order Clostridiales; family Clostridiaceae; genus Clostridium_AD; species Clostridium_AD estertheticum_C. The sequence goes on along the minus strand of NZ_CP086239.1, from coordinate 1,834,582 downwards.
GTTAAAAAATAGCTAATTAATATAAAAATTATCGGACCATACATTATTTGAAAGAAAATATTTTATAATATAAAGGAGAGGACATTATGTCTAAAGTAATAGGTATTGATTTAGGTACAACAAATTCTTGCGTGGCTGTAATGGAAGGGGGGGAGGCTGTCATAATCCCTAATGCAGAGGGTGGTCGCACAACTCCATCCATAATTGCATTTTCTAAAACAGGTGAACGTTTAATAGGTGAGCCTGCAAAACATCAGATAGTTACCAATCATGAGCGTACAATAAGCTCCATAAAGCGTGAAATGGGTAGCGACTACAGGGCTAATATTGATGGTAAGAAGTATTCACCACAAGAACTTTCTGCAATGATACTTCAAAAACTTAAAACTGATGCAGAAAGCTATCTTGGCGAAACTGTAAGTGATGCTGTAATTACAGTACCTGCATATTTCACAGATGCACAAAGGCAAGCAACTAAAGATGCAGGTAAAATTGCTGGCTTAAATGTACAACGAATCATTAACGAGCCAACAGCTGCTGCAGTTGCTTATGGTGTAGATAAAGAAACACCTCAAAAAGTCATTGTGTACGATTTTGGAGGAGGCACATTTGATGTGTCTATTCTTGATATCAATAATGGAGTTATTGAAGTACTTGCTACTGCAGGAAATAATCGTTTAGGCGGTGATGATTTTGATAGCTGCGTGGTTGATTATCTTGCAGATGAATTTAAAAAGGAAAACCATTTTAATATTAAGAAAGACCCTACTGCTATGCAACGTGTAAAGGAAGCGGCAGAAATAGCAAAAGTTGAACTGAGCGGTATGACATCAACTGAGGTAAATCTTCCATTTATTACTTCAAATAAGTCAGGCCCAGTACATATGAATATTACATTAACAAGGGCAAAATTTGATGAACTTACAATGAAACTTGTGGAGGCCACAATGGATCCGATGCATCAAGCAATGCGTGATTCTGGGCTCAGTATATCAGAAATCAGCAAGGTTTTACTTGTGGGAGGGTCTAGTCGTATTCCAGCAGTACAAGCAAGTGTTAAAAAGTTTATAGGCAAAGAACCGTTTAAAGGTATTAATCCTGATGAATGTGTTGCTATGGGTGCTGCATTTCAAGGTGGGGTCCTTGTAGGTGTTGTAAAAGGCTTATTACTTTTGGATGTAACACCACTTTCTCTAGGCATCGAAACTATGGGAGGAGTTTTTTCGAGAATTATTGATCGTAACACAACGCTTCCAATAAAAAGGAGCCAAGTTTTCACTACTAGCGGTAATTTTCAAACATCTGTTGAAATTCATGTTTTGCAGGGTGAACGTGAAATGGCATCTCATAATAAAACATTAGGTAAATTTAAACTAAAAGGTATTCGCCGTGCATTAAGAGGCGTTCCACAAATTGAGGTATCATTTAGTATTGATGCAAATGGTATTGTAAATGTATCTGCGAAAGATTTGGGAACTGGCAAAGAACAAAACATTAATATTACTGCTACTTCAAACCTTAGTCAGTCTGAAATTGATCAAGCTATTCTTGATGCAAAGCAGTTTTCTAGCGAGGATGCAAAAAATAAAGAAGAAGCCACAATAAAAGATCAGGCGGAACAGTTAATTTATAAGGCATCAGTAGTTATGAAAAAGCTTGATAAAAATGATAGCTTAGTGATAAAAGAATCTGTTAAAAACACCAAGAAAGCATTGAAGAGCAAAGATAAAACTCAAATGGTTGAAGCCGTAAATGAGTTATCCAAAGTGTTAGAAGAAATGGATCAGAAAGGTCCACATGATGATATTTCAGATACCACAAGTAATAATGAAAAATAAAAGTTGTAGGTGAAGTATATAAATAAGGCGGGTGAAGAGTATGTTTGGTTATGTAGTGGTAAATGTGGATAAGTTAACACTTGAAGAGAAAAAAAAATATAGAGCTTTTTATTGCGGATTATGTAAGACTTTAGGAACTAGAAGCGGAATAATAAGCCGTTTCACACTTACTTATGACATGACTTTTCTTGTCTTATTTCTTTCAGCAATTTATAAGACAGATACTCAAATGCAAACTGAGAGATGCATCATTCATCCTTTTAAGTCACACGAATATTACCTAAATGAAATTACGAAGTATGCTGCTGACATGAATGTTGTACTTGCCTATTACAAGTTTCTTGACGATTGGACAGATGATAAAAATATACTCTCACTAAGTGCGGCAAAACTGTTTGAACGTCAATATAAGCGTATTGAAAGGCAATATCCAAATC